>JBNMOZ010000378.1:0-6173 GCA_051276005.1 Bradymonadia bacterium
TCGCCAACGGTCGCATCGACGCGCTCGCCCATGTCGACCATGCCGGCATCGTCGCTGCCCACGTCGGGGTTGTTTTCGGTGCAACCGAGACTCAGAAGGGCGGCTGCGAACAGCACACCTGCAAATGATAGCGACCCAATGCGCATGACTCTCCTCACTTTATCTCTCTCAAACGGCGTCCCTCGTTACGAAAGGTACTTTGAATCGCGAGGTGCACGCGAGGCGCGACAGCAGAAGGCCGTAAACGTCTGAAAGCAGGAATAAATCAACGGAGGAGTGGGATGCGAAATTGAGCGCCCCGCTCGACGCGGGGGGTGGTGCCGCCCCGAACGGGGCTCTCTGGACGTGTGGGCACGCCCATCCATCTGTGGTCGACCTGCCGTGCAGCGCTCGGCTTGAGCGTGAACGGTCGACGTGGTCGACCGACACTATCGGCCGATCAGCCGCGGCGATTAGACGACCCCAAGCCGTGTTGCCCGATCAGGCCGAGGCCAACAAACCAAAGCTCAAGCCGCGCGAATCAGGAGCGACGCTTCTGCAACCAGCTGGGCACCGCAGCGGGCTCGGCAGTCGTCGTCTCGGCTGACTTCTCGGGCGCCGTCTCTTCGCTGCCCAGCTCCCAAAAGGCTGCGCCCATCGGATCTTCGCCCGTGGTGCGCCGCCCGCTGTTGCGGGTGAACGCGGGCTGGCTCAGATCGCTACGCTCAGCCGAACGCCGACCGCGAGGCGCCGACATGCGCTTGGGCGTCGGCGGCCGGTTGGCGATGGTCACCGCGCGCATCGCCGAGCTCGACACGAGCGGGTTTTGGCCGCCCGACGTCGACTCGCGTCGCCGTGCAGCAGTGGCCGCCTCAGCCGGCGCTTCGGGCAAGCGCCACTCGCCGCTCATCGAGCCCACCGCGGCAGCGCTGGCGGCCACCTTGGGCGGCGGCTCAGCCGAGGTCACCACCGGCATCGGGCGCGCCGCGGGGGTCGCGGGCGGCGACGCGCGGCGCTCAGCAGGCTCCATGAAGCCGGTCGCGATGACCGTGATCTTGATCTCATCCTGCATCGACTCGTCGATCACAGTGCCGAAGATCAGGTTCACGTCGTCATGCGCCGCGTCCTCGACGAGGCTCGCGGCCTCCTCGATCTCGCTCATGCGCAGGTCGGTGCCGCCGGTGAAGTTGATGAGGATGCCGGTGGCGCCCTCGATGCTCACGTCGTCGAGCAGCGGGCTCGAGATCGCCGCCTGCGCAGCCTCGAGCGCACGCCGCGGACCGCTCGCGCGGCCCGAGCCCATCAGCGCCATGCCCCGGTTGGACATGATCGTGCGCACGTCGGCGAAGTCGACGTTGATCATGCCGTGATGGGTGATCAGATCGCTGATGCCCTGCACGGCGTTGTACAGGACCTGGTCGGCCATCTTGAACGCGTCGAGCATCGTGGTGCTCTCGTCGCTGATGGCCATCAGGCGCTGGTTGGGGATCACGATGAGGGTGTCGACCTCGGCCGCGAGGGCTTCGATGCCCGCCTCGGCCCGTCGCCGCCGTGAGCGGCCCTCGAAGTTGAACGGCTTGGTCACCACGCCCACCGTCAACGCACCATTCTCGCGGGCCACCTTCGCGATGACCGGCGCAGCGCCCGTGCCCGTGCCGCCGCCCATGCCCGCCGTCACGAAGACCATGTCGGCGCCGTCGAGCGCCTCGGTGATCATCCGCGTGTCTTCCAACGCCGCGGCGCGACCGACCTCGGGGTTGGCGCCAGCGCCGAGCCCCTTGGTCATGTTGGCGCCGATCTGCAGCTTGATGCCGGCCTGCGCGTGCTCCAACGCCTGTGCGTCGGTGTTCGTGACGATGAAGTCCACGCCCTTAAGGCCACTGTCGAGCATCGTGTTGACCGCGTTGCCGCCGCCTCCACCCACGCCGATGACCTTGAGCTTGGCGCCGGAGTTGCCGACGTACTCGAAGATGCTTTGCATTACTCACCCCATTTTGTCGCCGTACCGGCCCACACACGGTCCGGCGACGCTTCACTCGGCCAGTCAGAACGGCACCGAGATGGCACCGAGCCTGCCATGTCAGCCTGCAAACTTATACGGCGAATGCATCCGACATTCACCGACAGCGCAATCCAGCTTTGCTACCTCGCCGTCAGTGCGCGACCCACGGCAGAAAACTCCAAAATTTACGGTTCTTTGGCGCATCCACATCCCAGGTGCCAAACCAGCCCGCGTGGCGGTCGCGCAGGCCGCACAGGGCCAGGCCCGTGCTGGTCGCATACTTGGGATTGCTCACCACATCGACGAGCCCATGCAGATCCTTGGGGCAGCCGCGTGCGACGGGCAGCCCCAGGGCCTCTTCGGCCAACTCTTCGATGTAATGCAGGTTCGCGGTGCCGCCCGACAGGATGACCCCGCCCGCCAACGTTTCGAGGAACCCAGCGCGATCCAACTCTTCGGCGGCGAGCCGGAAGATCTCGGCGACGCGCGCTTCGATGATGTTGCACAGCAAGGTGCGCTTGACGGGCCGCGGCCGACGACCACCCACGCCGGGCACTTCGACGATCTCTTCGGGGTCGAGCACGTGCGCGATGGCCGTGCCGTGCGCCCGCTTGAGGTTCTCGGCCTCGGCCATCGGCGTGTTCAGGCAGTCACGGATGTCGGCTGTGACGTGATCACCACCCAGCGCCAGCACCGCGGTGTGCACCAAGGCGCCCTTCTGGAAGACCGAGATGTCGGTCGTGTCGCTGCCAATGTCGATGAGCGCCACGCCCACGTCGCGCCCCTGCGGCGTGAGCAACGCTTCTCCCTGGGCCAGCGGCGCCATGATCACGTCGAGCACGTCCAGACCGGCGCCACGGCAGCAGCTCTCCAACGCCCGCAACGCCTCGGTGTTTGCGAGCACCAAGTGAGCGCGCACCTCGAGCCGCACGCCGGGCATGCCCAGGGGATCGGTGATGCCCGCTTCGCCATCGACGATGAACTCCTGTGGCACCACATGCAGCAAGCGCTGGTCGGGCGCCATGCGCACCGCCGCGGCCATGTCGATGGCCTGGCGCACGTCGGCTTCGCTGATCGCCGTGCTGGCGACCCGGGTCATGCCGGCGCTGTCAAAGCTCTCGAAGTGGCGCGTCGACGCGGCGACGTACACCTCATGAATCTCGCATCCCGCCATCAATTCGGCCTCCTGCACCGCCGACTTGATCGACTGCTCGACCTGCTCGGGGTTGCGGATCATGCCGTTTTGCACACCGTTGGCCGGGTGCACACCGGTGCCGATGATGTCGATTTGGCCATCTTCGTGCCGCAGCGCGATGACGCACTTGATGCGGCTGTCTCCAACGTCGAGGCTGGCGACGATCGTCTCACGGCCCATCATCTCTCTCCTTCTCTGCGGTCACCCACTGCGCCGTCACCCACTGCGCGTCGCGCAGCTCGCCGCATCGTGAGCGAGTCGTCTGACTCGCCCACGAGGGGGATCTCCTTGACGATGGCGCGCTTCTCATCCTCGCTAAGCAGGATGTAGGACGCGTCCAACTTTCTCTTTTTGAGCTGCGAAAAGACGCGTTGCGCCGCCCGCAGTTTCGCTCGGTGCTCGGTTTGCCCGAGGACCACCCGAGTTCGCCCGATAAACAGTTCGAGCCGACCGCCCTCGCCCAGGTGCACGTTGCTGAGCGGACGGTGTGCCGCCAGCGGCGTACGCGCATAATGTCGGGCGATCGCCAGGGCCTCCCGAATACGCGCATGCGCGGTCTCGGGATCGGCCTGATAAGTCTCACGATTCAAACCAGTAATCAACGGTAGACCAGCAGCTTCCGCGGGGCTGGGCTTTACGAAGGGCTCACCGGTGCCATCCACCAGATACAGCCCACCGAGCACCACAACACCCTCGGGTCGGCGCTCCTCGAATTCGATGATCACCGTGCTCGGCAACGCGGTCTCGACCGCCGCACGCGCGACCCACGGGTGCCCCTCGATGCTCGCGATCGCGAGCTGCGGATCGAAGCGGAACATGTTGCGGCGTTGCGCCAGGCCCGCGCGGGCGATGACTGCATCACGGGTCAGATGCGTCGAGCCTTGCACCTGCACGGTGCGCACGGTGAAGTAGGGCGATTGCAGCACGGCGTTCCACGCGGCGTAGCCCAACCCACCGAGGATCCCGAAGGCGAGCACCGTCAGCGTCACTGGACGAATCGCCCGCCAGACGATGCCGATCACCCGCGCCACGCCGGCGAACTTCTGCTTCACCGCTGCGCGCTTTTGGCCCTTGAAGCGATTACTGGCCATGGGTGTCCTCCCCGGTTGCAGCGTCGACGCGGGCGGCTGACAGAGCCTGGCGCGGGCCGTGGGCGGCGAGCGCGAGGATCCGCGCGAGCAGACCGCCAAACCCAATGCCCAGGCTGGCGGCGATCTTGGGCACGAGGCTGGTGCCGGTCATGCCGGGCAGGGTGTTGACCTCGAGCACGACCGGGCCGTCAGGGCCGGCGATGACTTCGCTGCGCGTGGCGCCGCGGCACCCCAGCGCGTGATGCGCGGCAAGAATCTGGGCCTCGGCCGCGGCGATGACGTCGGCGGGCAAGCGCGGCGGCAGGTGATAGGCCGTGCCGCTGTTGACCGCGTACTTCGCGGTGTAGTCGTAGAACCCGCGCGCCGGCTCGACCTCGACCGATCCCAGCACCGCGTCGCCCAGGATCGCGACCGACAGTTCGGGCCCTTCGATGAAGCGCTCCACGAGCACATCGCCCATGCGGGCGGCGTTCGCCTTCGCGGCGGCCCAGTCAGACGCGGCGTGCACGATGGTCACGCCGACGCTCGATCCTTCGGAGGTGGGCTTGACGACCAGCGGTGGCGCGAAGGGCATCAGGGCGTCGGCCAGATCGGACGCATGGATGATGCGATCTTCCGCGACCCGCACCCCGGCCTCGCGCATCAACGACTTCGCGCGCGCCTTGTCGAAGCTGGCGTAGCTCGTCTCGAGCCCCTCGCCGGTGTACGGGATGCCCATCCAATCGAGCAGACCCTGCACGCGGCCGTCTTCGCCGAAGGTGCCGTGCAGCGCGTTGTAGACCACGTCGATGCCGGCCAGCTTCTCGGGCAGATCGCGGCCCGCGTCGATGGCGCGCACGGTGAAACCCTCGCCGCGCAGGGCGTCGACGATGGCCTTGCCGGTGCTCAAGCTGACGGCGCGCTCCTGCGAGAGGCCGCCCATGATGACGCCGACCGTGGCGTGGGCGAATCGATGGATCATCGCGCCCCCCCCGCCAAGGCAATCAGGTCGTCAACGATGGCGTCGGCCGCGTCGGGATGAGCCGCCGCGCGCGCTCTTTGACCCATCTGCTTGAGCAACGCGGCGTCGCCCAGCATCTCTTCGAGGTGCGCGACGATGGCGTCGACGTCGAGGGTGTCTTCGCGCTGCATGCGCGCCCCGCCCGCGTTGACGAGCGCCGCCGCGTTGGCGGCCTGATGATCGTCGGCGGCGTGCGGGAACGGCACGAACAGCGCCGGCCGACCCAGCACCGCGAGCTCGGCGACGGTGGTGGCGCCCGCGCGGGCGACGACCAGATCGGCCTGACCCAGCGCCGCCGCCATGTCGTCGATGAACTCGACCACCGTCACGCCTGGCGTGTCGCCATAGGCTGCGCGCACCGGATCGGCTTTGCCCCGACCGGTCTGGTGGGTGACGGTCAGGGTCGGCAAGCGCTCGCGCACCCGCAGGACTGCCGGAGGGAGCCGCTGATTGAGGGTGCGCGCGCCCTGGCTGCCGCCCACGACGAGCAGCCGGGCGCGATCGCTGACCGCGTCGGGCTGGGCTTCGCGGATCGCGGCCCGCACCGGGTTGCCGAGCATGCGCACCTTCTTGCGGGGCAGCCGCTCGGCCACCTCGGGGAAGGCGCTGTACACGCGGCGCACAAACCGCGACAGGATGCGATTGGTCAGGCCGGGGCGCGCGTTCTGCTCAGCGACCGCGCACGGGCGCCGGCCCAGCGCCGCGGCCAGCATGACCGGCCCTGAGACGTATCCGCCCACGCCAAGCACCACCGACGGGTCGAGCCGCTTGAGCAGCGCGCGCCCGCGCCAAATTGCGCCCGGCAACCGCAGCATCGTCTTGATGCGCTCGATCACACCGGCGTTCTTGAGGCGCTGCGCCGAGATCGGCTCAAACGGGATGCCCAGCGGCGGCACGATGCGCGCT
>JBNMOZ010000379.1:0-6167 GCA_051276005.1 Bradymonadia bacterium
ACGGCCGCACCGACTACCCAGCCGACCCCGGCTGCATGCGCGCGTCGGATCGCGACGAGACCGACCCCGATCCGCTGCCGGCCTGTTCGGACGACGAAGACAACGACGGCGACGGCCTGGTCGACTATCCGCTCGACGTGGGCTGCCGCTCGGCCGCCGACACCGACGAGGTCGACCTTTGCGGCGACGGCATCCGGTTCTTCCAGTACCCGGTCGGCGAGCCCTTCATCCTCGACACCACCGAGGGCGGCACCAGCGTCTTCCAGGGCAGCTGCGGCGGCGCCAACGCCCCCGAGAAGATCTTCCTGTACGAGAACCCCTTCAACGCCAACCTCACCTTCAGCGTGCGCAATGACGAGACGATCGACAACACGCTGCTGTACGTGCGCAGCGGCTGCCAGGGCCGCGAGTTGGCCTGCAATGACGGCACGGGCAACGTCATGCCCATCGTCATCAAGGGCGAAGTGATCGTCGAGAACGCACCGCCGGGCGACTACTTCATCGTGGTCGACAACCGCTTTGGTCTGGGCGGCGCGTTCAAGCTCTCCGTCGACGTCGAGCGCCTGCCCTCGGGCTGCGCCGACGGCCGCGACAACGACGACGATGGCTTCATCGACGCCGACGACCTGGGCTGCGCCGACGTCGACGACGAAGACGAGTCCGATCCCGAAGACGGCGCGCCGCTGCCGCAATGCTGGAACGGCGAAGACGACGACGGTGACGGCGTCGTCGACTATCCGTTCGAGCCCGGCTGCGTGGGCAAGGGCGACAACGACGAAGAAGATCCCGCCGTGGTCGCCGCCTGCGCCAACGGCGAGGATGATGATGAAGACGGCCTCACCGACTTCCCCAACGACGTCGGCTGCGCCGCGCGCGGCGACGAGGATGAGGAAGATCCCCGCGTGCGTCCGGGCTGCAACAACCGCATCGACGACGACAACGACGGCCTCACCGACTACCCGATCGATCCCGGCTGCGCCGCAGCGGGCGATCCCAGCGAAGCGGACGACAACAACCCCCCGGCCTGCGCCGACGGCGAGGACAACGATCGCGACGGACTGGTCGACTTCCCCTTCGATCCCGGCTGCATCGCTGCGGGCCATGTCAGCGAGGTCGACCCCGATCCGCGCTTCGCCTGCAGCAACGGCATCGACGATGACGACGACGGCATCATCGACTTCCCCCGCGAGCCCGGCTGCACCTTCGCCGCCGATGACGACGAGACCGATCCGGGCTTCCCGCCGCAATGCGCCAACGGCAACGATGACGACCAGAACGGCCGCATCGACTTCCCCGATGATCCTGGCTGCCGGTTCGCCGGCGACACCCGCGAGCTCACCGATGGGCCCGTGCCCGCGCGCTGCGCCGACGGCGTCGACAACGACGACGACGGCATGGTCGACCTGACCGACATCGGCTGCCTCAACGCCCGCGACGACGACGAGAACGACCCCGAGGTCGCGCCGTTCTGCGCCGACGGCGAAGACAATGACGACGACGGTGAGACCGACTGGCCCGACGATCCGGGCTGCGCGGCCCAGGGCGATGAGTGCGAGCAGTTCGGCTTCGGCTTCTGCAACGGCGAGTGCATCGGCCTGTTCGACAACCCGCTCAACTGCGGCGTCTGTGGGCGCGTCTGCGCCGCCGGCGTGGAGTGCCAGGAAGGCCGCTGCGGCGGTCTGCGCGAGGTCGTCCTGCAATGCGGCCGCTCGAGTCGCGACGTACAGGAGTTCATTCGTGGACCGCTGGTCGAGGCCGAGGTTCGCCTGGAGATAGGCTGCGTGCCCGACGACCTGACGCAGGCGATCATCGTCCCCCGTGGCGGCATCGGCGAGTTCAACCAGAACGCCGACGCGATCCGCGCCTGGGTCGAAGAGGGCGGCGTCGTGATCAGCGAGTACAACATCAGTGACGACGTCTACAACACGATGTTCCGGGCCATGGTTGCGCAGGGCGCACGGGGCGGAGACTGCGGCGACAACATCCAGCCCGACGTCCAGTTCAGCCCCAACGACCCCTTCTGGATCGACAACGCGTTCGTGCCACTGGTGGGTCAATCTGGCTGCGGCTTCTCGATCAACAACTTCCCCAACGTCGTCCTGATCGGCGGCTGGGACGCGCAGACGGCTAACATTGGCTACGCCCAGTTGGGTGCCGGCCGGGTGTGGCTCGTTGACGCCGACTGGCAGGACGGCGGGGCCATCACCGATATCAGCCGCGACCTGATGGCGTACATGATCGCCAACGGCGGCAGCGGCGGCGGCCTGCCCCCCTGCCTCGACAACCGCGACAACGACGAAGACGGCTTCGTCGACGCTGAAGACACCGGTTGCGATGGCGCGGCCGACGAAGAAGAAGGCGATCCCCCCGCCGGCGCCCTGCCCGAGTGCGGCGACGGCGTCGACAATGACAACGACGGCATCATCGACTTCCCGCTCGAGCCCGGCTGTGAGACCCGCGGCGACACCGATGAAGCCGACCCCGCCGTACCGCCGGCGTGTGGCAACGGCCTCGACGACGACGGCGACGGCGAGCCTGACTATCCCAACGACCCCGGCTGTGCGTCGGTGGGCGACCTCGAAGAGCGCGATCCACTGCGCACCGCGCAATGCGGCAACAACCGCGACGATGACAACGACGGCCTGACCGACTACCCGGCCGATCCAGGCTGCGCGGCGGCCGGCGACTTCCTCGAAGACGACGACCAGCCGACCTTCGTCTGCGCCAACGAGATCGACGACGACCGCGACGGCATCACCGACTGGCCCTTCGACGTGGGCTGCGCGTCGGCCCGCGACGACGACGAGACCGATCCGGTCGAGCGGCCGCAATGCGGCAACGGCATCGATGATGACGAAGACGGCCTCACCGACTTCCCGGCTGACCCGGGCTGCGCCTACAACGCCGATCCGCGCGAAGTTGACCCGGTCAACCGCCCGCAATGCAGCAATGGCGTAGATGATGACGCCGACGGCCTGATCGACTACCCCGCCGACCGCGGCTGCTTCTTCGCGGCCGATACCACCGAGGTCGATCCCTTCGTCATCCCGTCGCGCTGCACAAACGGCGTCGACGATGATGGCGATGGCGACACCGACCTGGCCGACATCGGGTGCGTCAACCGCGAGGACGACGACGAGGCCGACGGCGTCGAGGTGCCGCTGTGCGCCAACGACGTCGACGACGACGACGACGGGCTGACCGACTGGCCGGCTGATCCGGGCTGCCAGGCGCAGGGCGACGACGGCGAGGCGCAGGCCTGTGGTGCGTTCGAGACCATCGACATCCCCCGCAACGGCAGCGTCATGGGCGAGACCCTCGAGGACGACGCCGACGACTACCGCAACCAATGCGGTGGTCGCGACGCGCCCGACGCGGTCTATCGCTACGTGCTCAATCAGGCCGGTCCGCTGACGATCAGCGCGCAGAACCCCGGCACGGATTATCCCGTCGTGCTCTCGGTGCGGCGTGATTGTGACGAGCCGCTCTCGCAGCTGGCCTGCGTCGGCGACTTCCAAAACCCCGAGCCGACCATCCAATTGGCCAACGCCCAGCCCGGTGAGTACTTCATCGTCGTTGACGGTGGTGGCCCCGAGCGCTGGGTGGGCAGTCAGGCCGACGCGATCGCCCTGCCGGCCGATCCGCGCAACTTCGTCGCGCGCAACGACATCGCCGCGCGAGGCTGGGGCGACGCAGGCAATGATGCCTTCGACGGCTATGGTCAGGTCGTGGTGACCCACGCCGGGCAGGCCAGCCCGCAGCTCGACGTGAGCTTGCAGAACGCCGGCGTCGCTGGCCAAGCGGGGCCGTACGCCTTCACGTTCACCAGCGAGCTGCTGGGCAACGTGTGGCGCATTCGCATTCTGCCCGCCGTCGACAACGACGAGCGCCCGGTCAGCCTCAGCTTGACGGGCAACCTGGGCAGCGACGGCGGCACCGTCTCGGCGCAGCGCGTGGTGCCTTTTCAGGGGCGCCAGATCGCGTACATGCACACCAGCGATGGCTTCGCCGCGCCGCGTGACCCGCCCATCTTCCACTTCCTGATCCCCAGCGATCCGGAGCAGCAGGGGTCGGTCAACTACGCGATCAACCGCGACAACCCGACGTTGACGGCGAACAACATCACGTTGCCCGCCACGTTCTACATCGGGCTGAGCTACAACCTCGACTTCAACGCGGTCGCCGCGAGCATCGTGTCTGACCTCGAAGTGCAGGCCGGTGGCGGTGGCGCCGACGCGCCCAACTTCGGCAACTTCGAGCTGTCGGTCCAAGAAGGCGCACAGCCCTGAGCCCCGCCTTCGCCTTAGGCGTCGCCTGCGTATTGAGCGCAGGGGCAGGCGCCCTCTTCTTCATCCATCCCACCGATCAAACGCGGCCCGCGCGGCGTGCCGTCGTCTGTCTGCTGCTTGCGGCGATGTGCGTCGGCTGGAATCACGGGCTGAGCGGTGGTCAGTGGACCGGCGTTCTCGGCGCGCTGATCGTGGGCATCGCAGGCGGGTCTCGCTGGGGTCGATAGACCCGCCCTACTCCGCGCAGAGGCCCACGTTCGGGTCGCTGTCGTCGCAATCCCCACCACACTTGAGCACCCCGTCACCATCGGCATCTTCGCCGGGCGCGCAGGTGTCCTCGCACATAAACGCCCTGGCCTGATCGCAAGCGATGTCGTTGAGCCCCTCCCGGTCGGCGCGCAGCTCAACGCAGTCCTCCCCCAGCCGAAAGTCGTTGGGTTCATTCGGCAACCAGGGCGTCATGTCATCAACCGCGGTGCCGTCGACCCACACGAAGCTGCCCTCGTTGTCGTGATCGCCCAGGCCGATCAACAGCGCGTCCGCGACGGGGCGCGCGGCCGCTGAGACATCGGTGATCTCGCTGGGCGTGCTGAGCACCGCCAAGTCCATACCCAACGCCTGACACTCAACGCGCGCGTCGGCCCAGACCAGCCGCGACTCGCAGGCCAGATAGCGATGCGGACCGCGAAGGATGGGCTCACAATCCAGGCATTCGGCGCCCGGCTCGCCCTCATCGACCTCGCCGTCGCAGTCCTGATCGATGCCGTCAGCGCACAGGTCGGCGCCCCCCGGCAGGCTGAGCGGATCGTCGTCGTTGCAGTCGGCCCCGCACCGGTCTGCGCCGTCGCCATCGCCGTCGCCGGCGGCGCAGGGATCTTCGCAGAGCACGCCGAGGCGCGCGTCGCAGGGCAGGTCGTTGAGTTGGCCGTTGCGGGCCCAGAAGTGCGCGCAATGCTCGCGCCCGCCGGCGTTGTTCGGCTCGCCACCCGCCCAGTTGGACAGGGTAACGGGGCTGCCGTCGACCCAACGAAACTCACCCTCGTCTTCAAGGTCATCCAGCCCGATCCAATAGTCCTGGTTGCGCACCTGTAACGCGCTGGCGAGCAGCCAAGCGGCCTCGGTGGGATCGTCGGGCACGGCGAGCAGCGCGTCGTACTCGGCGCAATGGGCGGCCGCGTCGGCGTAGGTGCGCGGGGTGGTGCAGGCCAGGTAGCGGCGCCCACCGCGCACCAGCTCGGTGCAGTCGGGGCAGTCGATCCCATCGTCGACGACGCCGTTGCAGTCCTGATCGATCCCGTCGCCACACAGGTCGGGCGCGCCGGGGAAGACCGTGTTGTCGTCGGGGTTGCAGTCGTCGCGACAGGTGAAGCCGTCGCCATCGGGATCGGGATCTTCGGCCAGGAAGCAGTCGACCTCGGCGCGCACATCGTCTCGGCGTCGCTCCAGGAAGGCGATGGTTCGGCGGACGCCATCGGCGATGCTGTTGGCGTTGTGCGCGCTGCGCGCATGAGGCACGACCCACGGGATCATGCGATCGGCGTGGGCCTGCACCGCGGGGATCAAGTCCAGCGCGTCGAGGCGGCCCACCAGGTGCGCGAGCGTGGCGTCGAAGGCGGCCAGGCAGTCGACCGACGCGCGGCATCGCTCAAGCACCAAGCCGCGCCCACCCCGCCACCCCAGGTGCCGTTCGAACGTCTGATCGGTGCCCCAGGGCAGCAGCGAGGCGACCCCGTCGGCGAAGTGGAAGTAGTAGTTGTTTCGGGTCGGCGCGTAGCCATCCCAGTGCCCGATGTAGATCTCGGTGACCATCATCGCGAGCACCTGCGGCCAGTCGATGATGTCTTGGCTCATGGCGTAGAACTCGGCCGCCGGCACGCC
>JBNMOZ010000380.1:0-6132 GCA_051276005.1 Bradymonadia bacterium
GGGCAACTGGGCCCGGCGCGGCTTGGGCGTCGCGTCGCCGCGAGAGAGCGTAGACGGGTCTATCGTGTTCGACGAACGGCCGATCATTCGCACAGTGCGCATCGAGTCGGAGCCCGACACCGCGATGGCGTTATTCGCGCCATTGTCGACGGTCGCCATCATCGACGGCCCGCTGGGCACCCGCACCGACGCGTACGGCGTCATCTCGGTGCCCATCGCGGAGCGCGGCGAGCCGCTGGTCTGGACGCTTGGTCTGGGCGAAGGCGCGCGCATTGAGCCGCCCAGCGATCTCGACCTGCAGATGTCGCAGCGCGTCCGCGACGGGTGGGCCACCCTCGGCGCCGAGTGGACCCCCAAAGGCGCGTCGCCCAAACAGGCGATCGCGGCCTACATCGCCCGCATGCGGCGCGACTTTCGCTACAGCCTGAAGTTGCCCGTCGTGCCGTCCCGCGCCGATCCCGTGCTGCACTTCGCCCGCACGGCGCGCTTCGGGCATTGCGAGTACTTCGCGAGCGCCCTGGTCTTGCTGGCCCGCAGCCAGGGCATCCCGGCGCGCATGGTGGCGGGCTATCGGGTGTTCGAGCAGACGCGCAACGGCTGGGCCATCGTGCGTGATCGCGACGCACACGCCTGGGCCGAGGTGTGGATTGAGGGGCGCTGGCAGACGGTCGAGCCGACGCCGCCGGGCAGCCTGGCGGGCGAGAACCTGCCCGCGCCCGGCTGGATCGCTGATCAATGGGACGCCTTCAAGCGCGCGCTGCGGCGGTCTATCGAGTGGCTCGGTGACTTGACCGCCCAACAGCTGGTGCCCGTCGGCGCGGTGATCATCGGGCTCATTGGCCTGCTGGTGTGGGTGCGTCGGCGTCGGCCGGCGCCGCCCATCGTCGCTGAGACCGGGTTTACGCCCCTGGCCGCGCTCGAAGCGCAGCTGGAGAAGATGGGCGTACGCCGCGCGCCGCATGAGACACTGCGCCGGTTTGCCGACGCGACGCGGGCGGCCGGACACCCCGAGGCGGCGCAGTTGATCGACGCCTGCGCGCGCTGGATTTATGCCGAGCGAGGCGATCCCAAGGCGCTCGCCGACGCCGTAGAGAAGTGGACGCACCAATGAACTATCGCATCGAACCGCCCAGCCGACCGGCCGGCCGCCGCATCCTGACGGCCGCCCAGATGCGCTCGACAGACGCCTTCGCCATCGACCAGCTCGGGGTGCCAGGCGTCGCGCTCATGGAGAACGCCGGGCGGCATGTCGCGTGCGCCGTGGCCGAGCGCCTCGACGGCGGGCGGGTCGCGATCCTGATCGGCGCGGGCAATAACGGCGGCGATGGCAGCGTGGCGGCGCGGCACTTGGCGGCCTGGGGCTATCTGCCGACGCTGTATCTGGCATGCCCATCGTCTGCCCCCGCCGGCGACGCGCGGATCATGCTCGACGCCGCCCGCGCGGCCGGGGTGCCGATCTCGACCGTCGAGTCGCTGCCAGACCGGCCTCAAGTCGTCGTCGACGGCCTGCTCGGGACCGGCCTCAAAGGCGCCGTCCGCGGCGACGCGGCGAAGGCGATCGCCTGGATCAACGACTGCGGCGCGCCGGTCATCGCCATCGACATCCCCAGCGGGCTCTGCGCCGACACCGGCCGCGCGCTGGGCGTCGCCGTGCGGGCCACCGAGACGGTCACCTTCGTCGCGAGCGCGCCCGGACACTGGCTGTACCCCGGCGCGGGCTGCGTCGGTCGGCTGCGTATCGTCGACATCGGCATGCCGCCGGTCGCCCTCGGCGCCCAACCCGGGGCCCGAGCAGACATCCTCACCGACGCCGATCTGATCCCCGCTTTTGCCCCCCGCGCCGCCATCACCCACAAGGGATCAGCCGGCAGCGTCTTCGCATGGGCGGGCTCGGTAGGGCGCACGGGCGCGGCGCGCATGACCCTCGAGGCGGCGATGCGTGCTGGCGCGGGCACCACCACGTTGGCCATCGATCGCGAGGCGTTGCCGCTCGTCGCGCCGTCGCTCTGCGAGTCGATGTATCTGCGCCTGCCCATGCTCAACCGCGCCGGCTGGATGGCAGATCAGGCCAACCAGCGCAGCGCCGCTGTCATCGGCCCCGGCATGCCCTCGGGCACCGAGACCGGCATCGATCTGCGCACCGCGCTGGCCCAGATCACGGTGCCGGTGGTGCTCGACGCCGATGGGCTGAATCATCATGCAGGCCAAGCAGATACGATCAAGGCGGCGGTCATCACGCCCCACCCGGGCGAGGCCGCGCGCTTGCTGGATTGCACCACGGCTGAGGTGCAGGCGGATCGCTTTGGTGCCGTGCGTCTATTGGCCGAGCGCAGCAAGTCGGTGACAGTCCTCAAGGGAGCGCATACACTCATCGCCTTGCCCGAGGGGGCGGTGGGCGTGTGTCCTGCCGGCAACGCGGGCATGGCGACCGCCGGCATGGGTGACGTGCTCGCGGGCATCATCGGGGCGCTGTTGGCGCGGGGGCTCGACCCCTGGGCAGCGGCGCGGGCCGGGGTGCTCTGGCATGCGCGCGTAGGCGACGCGGTCGCCGCGAAGATGGGGCCTTTAGCGCTGACCGCCCGCGACGTGGTGGCGCAGTTGGGGCCGTACAGCTTGGAATTCTGCAACGCGGGATCCTCGACGGGTGCACGACTGGAGGGCGTATGGCACGGCTGAGTATTGACGAGGGCATCGAGCACCTGCGCAACGGCGGCGTGATCGCCTTCCCCACCGAGACTTGCTACGCGCTGGGCTGCCGCGCCAGCGACACCGCCGCCATCGAGCGGCTGGTCGCGCTCAAGCACCGCCCTGAAGGCAAGCCGCTGCCGGTGCTGATCGCGTCGGTCGATGCGCTGCGCGCCATGCTGCCCGAGAGCCCGCTGTACGTGCTGGCAGACGCCTTCTGGCCGGGGCCGCTGACGCTTGTCGTGCCGGCCTTCCCGGGGCTCGCGGCGCCGGTCACGGCGGGCACGAACATGGTCGGCGCGCGCATCTCGGCGCACCCGACGGCGCGGGCATTGGTCAAGGCGCTGGGCGAGCCTTTGGTGGCGACCAGCGCGAACTTGAGCGGTCAGCCCGGGGCAACGACGCCTGAGATGGTCGAAGAGTCTGGCCTGGCGGCCGATGGCATCGTCGACTCAGGCGCGGTGCCGCACGGCAAGACCACGGTGGTCGGCATGGGCGCGGACGGCCTGCTGTTCTTCGCTGAGGGCGATATTTCGGCCAGCGCGGTGCGTCGCGTCTGGGCGCCGTCGCGCAGCTTCGACTGAGGGCGCGCAGCCTCATCAGCCCAGCCAGCCCGCCTCATTGCACCCGCGTCATTGCATCCGCGTCATTGCATCCGCGTCATTGCACCAGGGCATCCGGCCAGGTGAACACGCCCATCGCGTCGGCTGGCGTCCACAACCCGCCCGGTCGCAAGATCGTCGTCGGGTGCCCCTCTATCAGCGCCTCGACCAGGCGTGGCGGCTCATCCAGCGCCTCGTCGGTGAGCTTGTAGGTGCCCCAATGCATCGGCAGCAGGTGGGCGTCGAGGGTGCGCGCCGCGGCCACGGCCTCCCAGGGCCCCATATGCTGCGGCTTCATGAACCAGCGCGGCGAGTACGCGCCGATCGGGAGCATCGCGGCGTCGATTGAGTGCCGCTCCGCGATCGCCTCGAAGTGAGGCCCGTCGCCCGTGTCACCCGCGAAGTAACCGCTGCCCGAGGCGCCCTCAAAGACGAAGCCGCACCAGTGGCTTCGGTTGGCATCGGTCGCCCCGCGCGTTGACCAATGATGCGCCGGCACGCCATGAATCGTGAGGCCCTCGACCGCATGCGACTGCCACCACAACACCGCCACGACCGGATCGCCCAGCTTGCGCCGCATCCAGTCGTCCAGGCCGGCCGGCACTACGATCTGCGCGGCGGGGAAGCGCGCGCGAATCGCCCGAATGCTGGGCAAGTCGCAGTGATCGTAGTGGTTGTGGCTGATGGCGATGACGTCGATCTGCGGCAAATCGGCGATGGCCAGGGGGGCCGGGGTCTGCCGCTTGATCACCTTGGCGGGGGCGATGCGCGCAAAGGTGGGGTCGGTGATCGCCGCGATCCCATCAATTTGCACCAGCCAGGTCGCGTGACCCAGCCAGGTCAATTGGAAGGGTGGGGGCGCCGCGAGCCGGTCTGCGTCGGGCGCGAACGGCTGTGGTGGGCGGTTGAGGTTGCCCTCAAGCGCTGCTCTCTCACGCCGGCCGAACTTCCACTTGAGCAGGCGCCTGCCAGAGCCCTTGCCGGGCAGAGTGCTGCCGTCGAGGTTGACAAATCGCCCGCCGCGCGACCAGTCCTTCGTGTCGGTCATACCTTCTGCTCACCCCAGGACGTGCCGCGCCAGATCAACGCGAAGACGCCCGATTGCACCACGCGCACGCTCATCCACCCCAGCCAGATGATGGTCAGGCTCAGCCCCAGATGCGGCCCCAGCAGGTAGATGAGGGGCAGCTGAATCGCCCACTGCATCGCGATCGAGGTGACCATGACGATGCGGCTGTCGCCCGCGCCCAGCAGGCTGTTGAGCAGCACCATGCCCACCGCGTCCAGCGGCAGGCAGATTGCGATCATGCGCATCGCGGGCGTGGCGATGGCCAGCGTCTCGGGGTTGCGAATGAAGGGCGCCAGCACCCAATGCGGTGCGATGGCCGCCGGCAAAGCGATGAGGGTCAGCGCCGCGACCGCCAGCTTGAGCACGTCGATGGCCCAGGTGCGGGCCGCCTCGCGATCGCCCTTGCCCAGGCTCTGCCCGACCAGGGTCGCCGACGCGATCCCGAAGGCCATGCCCGGCAAGATCGCCACGAGCAGCAGGTTGACCAGCACCGTGCTGGCCGCCAACTCCTGCTTGCCCACCAGGCCCACCAGCTTGAAGAAGACGGTCATGCCAGCGGCGAAGAAGAACTGCTGCAGGCCCGCCGGGATCGACAGGCGCAGCATGGTGCGCAGGGTGTCGCGATCGGGCAGCTCACGCATGAAGCCCGCGTCGCTGGCGTGCTTTCGGCCCAAATAGACGTAGTAGAAGAAGCCGAACCAGGTGGCCAACGCGGTGCCGAGCCCAGCGCCGGCCGCGCCCAACTCGGGCAGGCCCGCGTACCCGAAGATCAGGCAGGCGCTGAGCGGGATGTTGATCGCGTGCATCACCAAGAGGGTGCGCAGATAGACGCGAGAGCGATCGACCGCGTTCCAGTAGCCGCGGAAGGCAAAGTTGAGCCCCACCGCCGCCATACCGATCAGGCGCAACTGCAGATAGTCGCCGCCCACCGCTGCGATCTGGGGATCGTCCGTGAGCACGGGGAAGAAGTGCGGCGCCGCGAAGATCAGCGCGATGCTCGCGGGCACCGCGATGACGCCGGCCAGCAGCAACCCGCCGTTGAGGGGCACGGCCATATCGCTCAACCGGCCCTCACCCTTACGGCGCGCCGACATGGCCTGCACGCCCGTCGACACCCCCATCACGAACGCGACCGCCATGAAGTTGGTGAAGCTGCCCAGGCCAACGCCGGCGAGGGCCGAGTCGCCCAGGCTGCCGACCATCGCCGTGTCGACCAGGTTGAGCACGTTCTGAGAGACCATGCCGCCGACGATGGGCAGCGCGAGTCCCAGAATGCGTCGGCGTCGCGCCGCCTCGACCATGAAGTCTCCGAATTTGGATGGAAGGAGGGTTGGAGGCACGAAGATGCCGTCTGGGTGCGCGCAAGCGAAGAAAAGTTTTGGGGACACCGTGTTCTTGCGGGGAGGGGGGGGCGATGGTGGGGCGTGGCGAGCGTCTGTCGAAACTGCGGCGGTTGGCCGTGACCGAGATGGCGCTGACGTCCGAGTCGAAGCAGCGGCAGCGCGCGTCAGCCCGAGAAGACACGTCGAAGCAGCGGCAGCTGGCCGCAGCCCGAGACCACGTTCGGCAAGAGAGCGGTTCGTTCTTTTGTATCGAAGCACGACGGATCGCACCCCATTTAGCCCCAGGCCAGCAACACCCTGCGCACTCGGAAAGGGCGAAGCGCGGACAAATTCTTGCCGCAAGATTTTGGCCTTCTGGGGGCAAGGGGCTCGGCCCCAAAATATCGGGCGCAGCCCGATCACCAGCGCCGAAGGCGCGGAAGACAGAGCAACG
>JBNMOZ010000381.1:0-6127 GCA_051276005.1 Bradymonadia bacterium
CGCCGTGGTGCTCGGCCACACCCACCTGCCGCGCTGGGGCGCCGACGCGGGGCTGCTGTACATCAACCCCGGCACCTGGATGCCGGGCTTGCAGGTGCCATCGGCGCGCGACGGCGACACCGTCTGGGCCGAGTTGATCAGCCGCCTCTCGCGCGATCTCGACTTCAGCGGCGCGGCAAAGGACGCCATTGGGCAGGCGCGCACGGTCGTGCTCATCGAGCCGGCCGGCAAGGGCGCGGGCATCAGCCTGCAGACGTGGGCCGGCGAGGCGCTGGAGCCGGTCGCCGTCGCTGGCGGCACGTGCCACGCGATGATCGGGACGGGCACGACCACCGTCGCGGTGCGTCGCGCTCAATCGCGCGGCCGGTGCCGGCCGTTAGTGGCCGAAGCGCACGGTGGACAGCCCCTGCTCGACGCCGGCGCGTTGCCGCCGCCGGGCCTCCTCTTTCCCGTCGAGCGCCGCCCGCCCGACGCGCCGGCCGACGGCGGCTTGGGCAACCCGCATGACCTCGCCGATCAGCGGTGGGGCGTCGTGGTGGCGCAGGGGCGCTGGCCGATCTATCGCGACGCGATCGCGCCGCTGATCGCGCTGCGTGAGGCCGAGATGGACGCGCGCGCCGAGATCATCGAGGTGCCCGCGCTTGCGGTGCTCGATGTGCCCGCCGCGGTGGCTTGGGTCAGCGCGCATTGGCTGACCCGACCGCATCAGTCGCGGCCCGGCTACCTGCTGCTGGTCGGTGATCTGGTCGAGCTGCCTTTGGCGGTGCAGCAGGTGCTCGCGACCGTGGCCAGCGTGGGGCGGCTGGCCTTCACCGCCGCCGCCGGCGCGCCGAACCTGGCGGCCTATCGCGCCTATGCCGACAAGGTCGTGCGCTGGAGCCATCAACCGCTGCGAGAGCCCCGCGCGCCGATGCACGCCTGGGTCGCCGAGGATGGCAGCCGCGCGATCGACGCCGGGGGCCGCGCGCTGGTCGATCCCGCGATCGGCGCGCTGACGCTCGACTCCAAACACCCCTTCGAGGCCGTCAAGCGCCTGGTATTGCCCGCGATGCAGCCCTCGGCCACCCGGCTACTCTCGCATCCGGCGCTGCAGCAGACCCAGGTCTTGTTCACCCTCGCGCATGGCGTCGCGCCCCCCCGGGGCGGATACAGCGGCGACCAGCGGCGGCGACTGCAGGGCGCGTTGAGCCTGGGGGCGGGCGCCTTCATGCCGGGCGAAGCGGCAGAGACTGGGCCTGTGGCTGCGGGCGGCATCTGGTTCGCCTTCGGCAGCCTCTCGGCCGGCACCGCCCCGCGATCGGCCTATGCGGAGTGGTTGGCGCGCATCGACAGCCCCGACGCGCGGCTGCTCGGCGATGCCTTCGACGGCCCGCCATTCATCGCAGCCTTGCCGCAGGCCGCGCTGGCCAACCCCGAGGGCCCACTGGCGTTCATCGGGCACATCGATTTGGCATGGACCTTCGGCTGGCACGTGTCGCTGCCGGGCAGCGACGATCTGCAACTGCACGATCGCATCAGCCTGGTGCTGGCGGCCCTCGGTGGCGGTCGGGCAGGGGTTTGGAGGCGCGGTGGACCGGGGCGAGTGGGGCACGCATTGCGACACTTGGGCACGGCCGCGTCGCGCTACGCCGATGCGCTCGCTGACCGCCGTCGCGCCCAGGCCGATGGCCAAGTGCCCGCGCAGGCGGTCGATCGAGTCGACGGCGCGTTATGGCTCGCGCGCCAGGATCTCGAGAGCTACGTCCTGCTGGGCGATCCCGCGGCCCACCTGCCGCTGACGCCGCCCCCGACTCGACCGCCCGCGTCGATGATTGGGCGCGCGCCGACCGACGCGCCGACGCGGCCCGATCTGCGGCCCGCGATCAACGATGATCCGGTGCGTGGCGAAGTGCGCAGGGCCGAAGACGCGCTGGTTGAGCGGTTCATGCAGGCGGGGCGGGCGACGCTGCCGCTGCATGGGCGCACCGAGGCTGAAGCGCAGGTCTTGGCGTCGCTGGCGGGCGAGCCTTTGGGCGACGCGGTGGCGCAGATGGCGGCGGTCTATGTCGCGGCAGGTCGAGGCGCGATCGGGGTAAGGTGATGGTATCGACTGATACGCATGAGACGTTTGCACGGCAAAGGACGCACCCATGAGAATCAAAATGGCGCTGTTGGCGGCGATGGTCCTGAGCGGGTGTGCCCGCACGGCGCCGATGCCGACCACTGTCGAAGCGGCCGAGGTAAAGGCGACCGCTGACTTCGCAAAGCACACCGACAAGCCAGGCAAGGCGAGCTGTCTGCCGGCAAAACCCTCAGCGGAGGGGCATCTGTACTTCGAGTGCAAACCGGCGGATGGCGACGGCCTGATGTTCATCCGCAAGGGCTGATCGGTGACCCTGCATGCATCCGATTTGCGGGTCTCTTGGGCGAGTGCCCGAACCCGCTGACAGCGCGATCCTGGTCATACGTGCGGATCGGACTCGGGCTCCGAACGGTCGATTTGGCTGTATATGTTGTCGAGCCATGCGCGACAGCCCTTCTGGTCGGCCTTCGCCTCCAGGCTCGCTCGCGCCTCGGCGTACGTCCTCTCGCCGCGCGCGACCTGGGCCAGCACTCCAGGCAGGTTGTGCATCAAGTCAGCCAGGTGCCAGACCACCTTGTCGCCGGTCTCATGCCCGCGCGCTCGCACTTCGATGAGGGCGCAGTAGAGCGCCTCGAAGATGATGTCAGAGTCTTTCACGGATCTCTCCTGGCGCCGGAAGGTCTCCGTCTGAGATGGCAAACGACCTGATGAACGTGGTGATGACCGATCCGGCACAGCTGCCCGAGCTTGGTCGCATACGGCTCGAGCGCCACCGCGCGACTCAAAACCCAGCCCAACCCACTCAGCTCAGCCACAACCCCAACGCCACACCCAACACCATAAGCCCCGCCCCAATCGCCCACGGCACCCACGCCTGCGTTCGCCGCTTCGGCGGCTCCCACGCGGTCGGCGCGGTGGGCGCCGTAAACTCGCTCGGATCAAACGCCACGTACTGATCGCGCAACGCCGCGAGCGCTTCGCGGGCCGAGGGGTAGCGATCGTCCGCGTTCTTGGCGACCAGCATGTCGATGACCGTGCGCAGGCCCAGATCCAGGTCTGGGCGTCGAGCGTGCAGCGGGACGGGGGTCTCGCGCACATGCATCGCGAGCAGCTCTGCGAGGTTGCTGCCGGGGAATGGGCGCTCGCCGCTGGCCAACTCGTAGAGCGTGACCCCGAGGCTATACAGGTCGGTGCGCGGCTCAAGCGTGCCCAGCATGATCTGCTCGGGCGCCATGTAGGCCGGGTTGCCGATGACCTGGCCGGTCATGGTGATGGCGGTCGGATCGTCGTCGAGATCGCCCATGATCTTAGCGAGCCCGAAGCCCGTGAGTCGGCAGTACACCTGCCCATCGCCGCGCCGCCCGAGCACCAGCGCGTCGGGAGAAAGATCGCGATGCAGCACCCCGGCGGTGTGGGCGGCGTCGAGGGCCATCAGCGCCTGTTCGGTCACTGTGCGCAGAAGGCTCTCTCTGAGCGGCCCGGCGATGCGCAGACGCTGCCCAAGGGTGCCGCCCGCCACATATTCGAGCGCCATGTAGGGCGCATTTTCTTCCGTAAAGCCCGAGTCATACAGCCGCACCAAGTGATCGGACCGCAGCTTGCCCCAGGTGCTGACCTCACGCTGGAAGCGCGCATGGTCGCCGGGTTTGGTCAGGCTGTCATCGGGCAGCAACCGCAGCTCGACTTCGCGATCCAGGTTGACCTGCCGGGCGCGGAACGTGCGACCCGCGCCGCCGCGACGCGCGATCTCTTCGATGATCTCGTACTTGCCCTTCACGATCACTTCGCCCGGCACGAAGCGTTTGCGCACCTCGCCCTCGCCGAACACGTAGAGCGGCGCGCCATCTTGAGGGCAGCGCTCGTAGCTGTTCGGGGGGTAGATGGCCTCGCAGACCGGGCAGATGATCATTCGGTGTCCGCATCGCTTTCGGGCTCGAAGCTGCCGGGCTCGAAGCTGCCGGGCTCGAAGCTGCCGGGCTCGAAGCTGTCGGGCTCGAAGCTGTCGGGCTCGAAGCTGCCGGGCTCGAAGCTGTCGGGCTCGAAGCTGCCGGGCTCGAAGCTGCCGGGCTCGAAGCTGCCGGGCTCGAAGCTGCCGGGCTCGAAGCTGCCGGGCTCGAAGCTGCGCGGACCGAGACTGTCGGGGCTTGGGCTGGGCGGCCTGATGCGGTGCAACGACGGACTCGGCGGATAGCTGCCCTTGGGTTCGATCGCTTCAATGGCCGCGCAGATGCGATGCTGCGGGGCCTTGGAGTAGGCCGCGGCGGCGTCTTGCGTGGGCGTCAGGGCGGGGCGCGTCAAAACTCACCTTCAAGGGCTCGCGCAGATGAAGTCGCGCGGATGAACACTATGGGTTGAACTGGCGCGGATCGAGGTTTGCGCCGCAGAGCAGAATGCCAACCGGGCCCGGATCGGCGTCGAGAGCGCCGGTCGCCAACGCGGCCAGCCCTGCACATCCGCCCGGCTCGTAGAGTTGGCGCAGCGTCTGCCACAGCCACTTCTGCGCCTCGAGGATCGCCGCGTCTTCGACCAGCTCGACCCGGTCGAGGCCACGACGGCAGATGCCGAACGTGAAGTCGCCCACGGTGCTGGCGCCCAAGGCGTCGGCGGCGATCGACTGGATGTTGTCGAGCCAGATCGGGCGCCCCGCGCGCAGGGCGGCGTGCATCGTCGGTGCGCCATAGGGCTCGACGCCAACAACCTTGCGCCCGCCCGCTGCGAGCACCGCACCTGAGGCCAACCCGCCGCCCCCAACCCCGACGACGATGGTGGCCACCTCGGGGGCGTCGGCGATCATCTCGGCGACCGCAGTGCCCTGGCCGACGATGACCGACGGGTCATCATAGGCGTGCACGAAGGGCAGCGATTCGGCGTCGCTGAACGCCCGCGCGGCGACCTCGGCGTCGGCATAGACCCCGTCGACGCGATGCACCTGCGCGGCCGCCTGTTCGAGGGCATCGATCTTGGCGGGTCGCGTGGCGGATGGCACGAAGACGTGCACGGGCACCCGACGCAGCCAGCCCGCGTACGTGACCCCCAGGGCGTGGTTGCCGCCGCTGGCTGTCACCACGCCACCGCGGGCTTCTTCGTCGAGATCGAGCAAGGCGTTGAGGGCGCCGCGCAACTTGAAGCTGCCCGAGCGCTGCATGCCTTCGAGCTTGATGACCATCGGGCGCGCGCCGGGGCCATCCACGCGCAGCGTCGGGGTGCGCAGGACCCAGGGCGCGAGGCGCTCAGCGGCGTTCGCCACGTCGGCTGCGGTGGGCAGAGGCAGCATGCCGTCACGCCAGACGGACATACCAGCACCTTCGGTAGCGAGCGTTCAGCATGACGTTGATCAGCGACAGAAGCCGGCGTTGCATTGCGCCGAGACGCACTCGGCGGGTCGCACGCAGGGCTCGCCCACGTTGAGCTTGCACAAGCCTTCGCCCGCAGATCCCACGCCGGGGCGGTCGCATTGGTAGCCGATGTCGCAGTCTTGGTTGGTGCTGCAGACCTGATGGTCTTCCAACTCGCCGCACGAGAAGAGGCCCATCAACAGTGTCGCCCAGGCGAGAGTTCGCATGCCGCTTCATCCTTTGTCGCCGCCGTTCGGGGGCCGCCGTATGGTGGCTCATCCGATGCCGGCGCAGCGTACCCCAACTGCTCCGCGCTCGCGAGCATCGCGCACCCGCGCTCGCCGACTGCGCTGTCCGACTTGGCAACACTGTCTCGGCTCTTGCCTTCGGCGTGCAACAATGCAGTCTGAAACAGCACATAGGGCGGGGGATGAGCATGCGTCGAGGATGGGGATTACTGATGCTGTGCGGGCTCAACTGGGCCTGTGGTGGTGGCGATGACGGCGGACCAAGGGCAGACGCCGAGGTCGAGGCCGACATGGAGATCCGCGTCATCAACGATATGGCGATCGTCGACGCCGCGCCGCTCGATATGGGCAGCGCCGACATGCAGACGCCGGGCGGCGACGCCGGTGTCGAGCCGGACCTGGGCCCACGCGCGGCGTGCGCCGATGGTCTAGACAACGATCGCGACGGGCTGATCGACTTCCCCGATGATCCCGGATGCGAA
>JBNMOZ010000382.1:0-6127 GCA_051276005.1 Bradymonadia bacterium
TCGGCGAGCTTGCCATCGAGCCGGGACGAATCGAGCTTTCGGGCGACACGTAAGGCCTCCCAATACGCGGACCACGCGGCGCTCGGTCCCTTGAACAGGTGCAAGGCCATGCCCTTGACCCGCAGCGCTTCAACGAACATGCCGTCGTCGCCCGCACCGCGGGCGGCGGCGACAGCGTGGCTCGCATGCCGCCAAGCCGCGCGCAGACGTCCCAGGCCGCTCTGACATTGCGACCAGTCTATTCGGGTCAGCAGCCAGCGCTGGTCGCCGCGCTTGACGCCCAATCGACGCAGCACCCGAGCGCGGCCACGAACCACGCGGACAGCCGCGGCAAACTCCCCTTGTTCAAGACGAATGGCAGCGGCGCGCGCATACGCTTCGGCCGCCTCTTGCAACTCGTCGGCCGCTTCGAGGTAGCCCGCGATCAAATCGGGATCGGCATTCGCGCGCCCCGAGAGGGCATCGACGCAAGCCGCGTTGAGCGCGGCCCAATGGGGTCCTACCGCGGCCTCAGCGCGCAAGGCCTCAGCGATCTGCGGCAGCGTGAACGTCCACTCGTTCGGACCCACGCTGCGCACCAAGCCGCTGGCTTCCATGTGATCGAAGATCTCGGCCGAGATGGGCACCCCCGCTTCGGCGCAGACCAGCCGCCAGGCCTCGTCGTCGACGCTGCTGCCCAACATCGCTGCCAGCGTGTATGCCAGCCGACCGGTGGCCGATCCGGCCAGCACTTCGCCCAGACGATTCTTCCACAGCTCGCCCATCTGTGCGGGCAGCGACTCCATCTTGTCGGTCGACGCGCGAAAATCGTCCGCGTTGCGCTCCAGCACGCCGCTGCGCATCCAATGGCGCACCATATGCTCGGCGAAGAGCGGGTTGCCGTCGGCCCGGTGAGCCAGGGCGTCGACAGTCGCGACGTCGAGGGGCACAAGCGCAGACAGCAGCTGACGCATCTCGGTCGTACGCATGGGCGTGAGCGACAGGCTTCGGCTGCGTGGGTGCTTCTTGAGGCGCGCCAACGCGGCAGCCGCTTGCGGATCGCTCCCATCGCCCGCGCGCACGGTCGCGATGAAGAGCGTGCGCAACGCCCCGGGCTCGTCGAACAGCGTCTCGATCAAGTTCAGCGCGTCACGGGCCCATTGCGCGGAGTCGACCAGCACCACCAGGCACCGCCGATCCGCGAGCGCCTTGAAGCCCTGCGCCATGGCCAGGTAGCGCTCTCGCGTGGTGCCGAGCGCAAGCCGCTGGCCGAGATCGGAGTAAGCGCGCTGCTGATCCATCGTCGCGACGAGGCCCTGTACCAAGCCTGGGTCGGTCTCAACGCCGAGCTCCGCAGACACGCGTCGCGCCATCTCGACGGGTTGCTGGCCCTGGCAACGGAAGTGCCGCCGAAGCATCGCGCCCAGACCACACGCCGGCGTCGGGCTGCTTTCATGCGTGGCGTGCAGCGTCTCGGCGAGCCCAAACTCATGCGCCCGCCAGCTCAGCCATTTCGCGAGGCGCGTCTTGCCGTACCCGGTCGGGCCGTCAATGATCACCAGACGGGGGCCGTTGCCCTGCGACACCGCCCGCAGGTTGGCCCAGAGCAAATTGCGCTCCTCGACGCGCCCGACCGTATCGATTTGGCGAATCCCGATGAGCGCCATGCCCACGCCGGGCAGCGGCAAAGGCGCTGCGGGCGCGAGCTCGGGTCGCCAGTCCACCGGCGCTGGCCGCTGAGTGGCTGACTCGACCCGCAGAGGCGCATTCGGCAGGCTCAAAGGCGCCCGGCCCGCGTCGGCCCAATCGACCGGCAACTCCATCGTGTGGACCTGTGCCATACCGGGACTATCGAGGGTCTGCAGCGCGACCGCGGCGTCAGCGGCATAGCGGTACCGGTCGGTGGGCGACTTGGCGAGCAGGCGCCGCAGCCAGTCCTCAAACCCGTCCGGCACGTCCATCTCGGGCATGAAGAGTGGCGGAGGCTCGCGCAGTTGGCGCTTCATCACGACCAGCCGACCGCCGCCCGCGAAGGGTGGCCGCCCAGTGGCGAGGCACCAGGCCAGACACCCCAGCGCATACAAGTCGGTCCAGGGCCCCAGACCACGCCAGTCGCCGCGGACCTGTTCGGGCGCCATGTAGTTCGGGGTGCCCATCAAATGCCCCGACTTGGGCCCCGGCGCGATGTCGATGCGGGCGGCGATGCCAAAGTCGGTCAGCACCGGCCCCCGATCGGCGAGCAGGACGTTGCCGGGTTTAAGATCGCGGTGCACGAGCCCCCGCGCATGCGCGTGAGCGAGGGCGTCGAGGAGCGAGAGCAGCGTGCTCTTGAGCCCCGCGTACGTCATCGTACCGGTCTTGGGCTTGAGCGAGCCGCCTGGCAGCCACTCCATCACGCAGAACGGCGCGCCACGCACCAGACCCGCTGATTCGAGCCCGGCGGGCACAACACCCTGGTCGTGAATGCGTACGACGCCCGGGTGATGCAGGCGGGCGGCCGCGCGAACTTCGCGGGCGAAGAGGCTACGACTCTCTTCAGTGCGCGCGTCGCGACCCGTCACCACCTTGATGGCCAAGGGTACGCCCGCTTCGCGATGATTCGCGTACCAGACCTCGCCCATGGCGCCGGCGCCAATGCGGTGGATCAATTCAAATGGGCCGACAGACCACATACGTCAGTGACCAAACCTCGCAGCGAGGGACGCCGAATGGACGGCTGTAAACGGCAGACAGTGGAACATCGACTCCACGGCCGTAAGAATGAGGCTGGAGGAGTATAAGTCATTTTCCGCGTGCGTGCGCATGTGCGCAGTACATTTATCGGAATATGAAAAGGCGCCCGAGGTTTGGGGCCAGGTGACGACTCCGGATGGGATCGTCCGGCGACGACGGAATCATCGCCATACAGACGACAAACCCCGGGTTTGCTCCGCCTCAATGGCGAGCTGCACCTGGATCTGTATCGTCTTCATGAACGGAACAGCGCTATGGCCCAGCAGGCCAAGCGCTGCGAATCAGCCCGCGATCTTGCGGCGGATTCGGCGCTGAACGGCGCGGGCGCGCTTGCTCAGCTTCTCTATCGGCTGGCGCAGGATGAACTTATCGAACCCGCCGACGTGATCCACCGAGCGCAAGGCTCGAGTGCACACGTTCAAGGTCACAAAAGTGCCCAGCGTATTCGAGTACATCCGGCGACGGTGCACGTTAGGCTTGACCCATTTCTTGGTCGCAATATGCGAATGGCTGATCAAGTTCTTAACGATCGGGCCCTTCCCAGTGATCTCGCAGCGTGCCATCATTTCCTCCACGGCTGCGGGCGCGAATGGCCCGGTTCTATTGCATCGGGAACATCCCGAAACGGCGGCGGAAGATACGCGGGATAAGGCGGGACTGCAAGGACTTTGTCTGAGGGTCACGCTCGGCCGTTCACCAGGGAGCGCAACGGTGGGATGGTTCGCGCTGACACTGGTCGCGATTGCGGGGGCGGCGATCGGGTGGAACGCCAGGACGCGCGCGGGTTGGCGCGCTTTGGCGAAGGAGCTCGGCCTGCCGTTCAGCGAGCAGAGCTATTGGCTCCGGTGGACCATGCGCGGCACCCTTCGCGGGTGCGCTGTGACAGTTATGGTGCACCAACCGTCCGACCGACGCCGTGGCGTATATACGGCCATTACCGTGCAGCCTGAGCCCGCCATCGACATCCGCATGACGCTGCGGCCCGAAGATCTCAAGAGCAGAGCGCTCAAGCTCATCGGGACCGACGACGATCAGGTCGGCGACGCCGCGTTCGATCAGGAGGTCCTGGTTCATGGGCCGGCGACGACGCTGTTGAGCGTGCTCAATCAGCCGACGCGAGCCGCGACGATGCGCGTGCTTGGCAAGTGGCGGGTGCACGTTGAAGGCGGCGCCCTGCACTGCGATACCTATGGCGTGCTCGCGAATACGCGCAAGCTGCGCGCGCTCCTCCACGACATGGTTGGTTTGGCGCATCGGCTGCGCCGCCCAGCAGACGGCGATGTGACGGCGGTTCAACGGATGCTATCGAGCGACCCCGAGGTGGGTGTGCGGCGGCGCTGCCTGGATGTCTTGTTGGCGCGCCCAGGGCCCATCGCGCACGCCGCTGCGACCACCGCGATGCAGGACGTCGATCCCGACCTGCGGCGTCTGGCGGCGCTGGCGGCGGGTCCGGCCGGGTTCGACACCCTGATCGGCTTGCTGCGCGATCCGCGGCTGTCGGCGGCCGACGCGGATGCGATCCTCGATACGCTGCAGACGCACGCGCCCAAGATCGCGGCTGTCGAGGTAGAGCGTCTGATCCATGGCCCCCCTCGCCCCGCCTCGTCGATCGCCGTGCGCATCGCCGCGCGCCTCGATCTGCGCGATTGCCTGACACGGATCAACGCGCTCGCCGCGCATCCGAATTTGGCGCGGGCCTGCGCTGAGGCGCTGGGGATCTTCGACGACCCCGCCGGTGAGCCGGGCTTCATCGCGATTCTGGATGCCGTCGACATCGACGTTCAGCGCCAAGCGGTCGCCGCCTTGGCACGCCGGGGGACCCGCGCCGCGCTGGGTCCATTGCGCCAATTGCGAGCGCGTCGACTGCGCGCCGAGGCCGAGGACGCCATCGCACACATCACGGCCCGCGTGGCGCCTGGTGGCGGGGGCACCTTGGCGCTGGCTGCGGACACCGTTGGCGGACTCTCCCCAATCGCAGCGCGAGCGGGTAGTCTCAGCGCTCCCGAATTGCAGGACGACCCATGAACGCTGACTCTCTATGAACGCCGACACCTCCGTACCGTGGCGATCGATCCAGATCTGCCTGATTGTCATCACGGTCATCCTCAGCGCCGCCGCCCTGTATTGGCTGCGGCCCGTCATGATCCCGTTCGTGCTCGCGCTGCTGTTCATGTACGGCATGGCGCCGGTGGTCGACCTTCTGATGAAGCGCGGTCGGTTTGGTAAGGGCCTGGCCATCACGGCCGCGCTCACCCTGGCGGCGGTCGTCTCGGTCGCCGTCATCGCGCTCGTCAATCACTCCGTACAGTCTTTGATGCAGAACGCTGACCTGTATTCGGCGCGGCTCAACGGCATGGTCGGCCAGGTGCGCGGGTCGTTAGAGGGCTTCGGGCTCAGCGCGCAGTCGCTCACCGACGCCATCGGCAACGTGCCGATCCCGAAGCTGGCGGGCATGCTGGCGAACGAGGCCATCGCTTTGGTCTCAAACGGCTTCCTGGTGTTGATCTTCCTGATCTATATGCTGCTGGGTCGCACCACGACGCCCTCGGAAGATGTGGGTATGCGCGTTCAGATCGAGACGCGTATCAAGCGCTACATCGTCGTCAAGGTCGGTCTGTCGGCGGTGACCGGGGTGGCCACGACGGTCATCCTCTCGCTGCTCAGCGTCGAGCTCGCGGTGGTCTTCGGGCTGATGGCCTTCTTCCTCAACTTCATCCCCAACATCGGATCGGTGCTGGCGACGCTCTTGCCGGTCCCGGTGGTGTTGATGGATCCGTCCTTGAGCACCACGGCCATGGCGCTCGCTATCTCGCTGCCGGGCGTCGTTCAGCTGCTGGTCGGCAACGTCGTCGAGCCCAAGATCATTGGTGACAGCCTGGAGCTGCATCCCATCACGGTGCTGCTCAGCCTGATCGTCTGGGGCATGCTGTGGGGCATCGTCGGCATGGTGCTGGCGGCCCCGCTGACGGCGGTCTTCAAGATCGTCGCTGATAACTTCGAGATCACCCGGCCGCTGGCGGCGCTCATGGCCGGTCGGCTCAACGTCCAGGTCGACGGTGATGAGCGCATCGACACCTCGTTGAAGGGCTCCGCGGCCGTCGACGGCTGACGGATCGCTTCACCCTCGGGTCGACGCGTTCGCCGAGCGATCGAAGAGCGCGCAGAGCCCGCGCAGTCGCTCGGCATGATCATCGCGCAGCGCATGCGCGTGCACCCGCCAGCCCCAGTTGCCCTCGCCGACCGCCGGGGTGTTCATTCGCCCCGAAGAGTCCAGCGCGAGCACGTCTTGCATCGCCAAGATCGCAGTATCGGCGACCGACGCGAGGGCCGCGCGGTTGAGATCCCAGACCAGGTCGTGGCCCCCGACACCCAAGTAGTGGCGCCCCGGGTCGTGGACGTGCGGGGGGGGGCGGGG
>JBNMOZ010000383.1:0-6119 GCA_051276005.1 Bradymonadia bacterium
GACGGCGGCATCATCTGCGTCGGCAGCAATGAGCCCGAAGACGACGAGACCTGCGACGGCGAAGACAACGACTGCGACGGCGACACCGACGAGGGTGATCCGGGCGGCGGCCAGTTCTGCCCGACCGGCGTGCCTGGGGTGTGTGGCGAGGGCGCGACGCAATGCCTCAACGGCGAGATTCAGTGCCGCCAGGTGGCCGAGCCGGCCGCCGAAGTCTGCGACGGACTCGACAATAACTGCGACGGCCGCGTCGACGAAGCCAACCCCGATGGTGGCGATCGCTGCGACGTGGGTCTGCTGGGTCTGTGTAACATCGGCTTCAACCAATGCGCCGGTGGTGCGATCGTCTGTGTCGGCGAGAGCGATCCTCAGCCCGACATCTGCGATGCGCTCGACAATGATTGTGACGGCGAAATCGATGAGAACAACCCGGGTGGCGGCGGACCGTGCGAGACGGGCAACGCCGGCGTCTGCGCTGCCGGCGTGCTCAACTGCGCCGCCGGTGCGTTGGTTTGCGACCAGGGCGTGCAGGCGGGCGACGAGCGCTGTGACGGCGTCGACAATGACTGCGACGGCAGCGTCGACGAGAGCGACCCCAACCTGGGCGATCTGTGCGTGACCGATCAGCCGGGCGCCTGCGACTCGGGCATCAACGCCTGCGTCGACGGCCAGCTGCTGTGCGTGCCCGAAGCCGCAGCCGGCGTCGAGGTTTGCAACAGCGCCGATGACGACTGTGACAGCCAGGCGGACGAAGGCGACCCGGGCGGCGGCTTGCCGTGTGCGATCGCCGGCCAGAACGGCGTCTGCGGACAGGGCCTGACCGCATGCGTCAACGGCCGGATCGACTGCGGCGGCGCCGGTGATGCGGTCGCCGAGACCTGCGATGGCCTCGACAACGACTGCGATGGTCAGGTGGACGAGGGCGACCCCGGCTCGGGCGATGCGTGCGACACGGGCTTCTTTGGCGTCTGCGCTGAAGGCATCTCGGTCTGCGCCAATGGCGGTCTGCTCTGTGACCAGCTGATCGATCCCGTCGCCGACCTGTGCGACGGCCTCGACAACGACTGCGACGGCGTGCTCGACGAAGACGCAGGCGGCGGCGAAGCCCAGGTGTGCGCGACCGGATCGACCGGCATTTGCGCCGCAGGTACGCTGCGTTGCGTCGATGGCGACGGCAGCTGTGTGCAGAACGAAGCTGCCGACGCCGAGGTCTGCGATCTGGTCGACAACGACTGCGACGGCCTCATCGACGAAGGCCTGCTCAACGCGTGTGGGCAGTGTGCTCCCCAGGTGCCGGCCGAGCTGTGCGACGGCGAAGACAACAACTGTGACGGCGAAGTCGACGAGGGCGATCTGTGCCCCACCGGCCAGCAGTGCGCCAACGGCTCCTGCGTCGATCCTTGCCAGCAGGACGAGTGCCCGGGCGGTGGTCAATGCATCGATGATCTCTGCCAAGAGCCCTGCGACGCGGCCGAGTGTCCCGAAGGCTGGAACTGCGAGAACGGCCAGTGCTTCGATCCTTGTGTTGGCGTGGCGTGTGGCGCGGGTGAGGCCTGCTTGCTCGGCCGCTGCGTGACCGAGACCTGCTACGAGATTGGTTGCCCGGACGGCGGGCTGTGCGTGGCCGGTAGCTGCGTCGAGAACCCCTGTGGCGCCGTCGATTGCGGCGAAGGCCAGTTCTGCCGCGAGGGCCTCTGTATCGACAGCTGCGCGGCGGTCGCGTGTCCGCTCGACCAGCGATGCCTCGATGGCGCCTGCATTGAGGATCCGTGCTTCGGCGTGGTGTGCGAGCGCGGCGAAGAGTGCGTGGTCCTCGAAGGCATCGGCAACTGCCGTCGCGACCCGTGCACCGGCGTCGCTTGTGGCGTCGGCCGGGTGTGCGTCGACGGCGACTGCAGCGACGATCCCTGCGCCCAGGTGGTTTGCCCGGACGGCCAGACCTGCGAGCCGCGCGATGATGGCTTGGCAGACTGTGTCCCCGACTGGGACACCGGTGCCGGCGGCGTCGGCGTGGGCGGCATGGGCGGCGAAGGCGGCGAAGGCGGCGGCATGGGCGGAATCGGCGGCGATCCCGGCCCCGGCGGCATGGGCGGCGAAGGCGGCATTGACGGCGGCACCGGCGACATGGGCGACGACGTCGGCACTGGCGGTCAAGGTGGCTTCGGCGGCGAAGGCGGCGGCATCGGCGGTACGTCGGGCGGCACCGATATGGGCCTCGAGCCCCCCGTCGAAGAAGGCTGTGCCTGCGACGTCGGTGGCAACAGCGCGCCCCCGTGGACGTTGCTGCTGCTGGCCCCGGCGCTGTTGTTGCGCCGACGGAAGCTGCGCTGACGCACCCGGTAGGGTATCGTGCGGCGCATGTCGCGCCTGCCCCTTTTGTGCCTGCCTCTCTGCGCTGTCATCGCACTCGGTTGCGATGACGCGCCACCCGATCCCCCCCCAGATCCACCTGCTGTCGACGGCCTGATCGCGGTCGCCAATACCGAGCCTGCATGGCTGGGTGTTTGGGGCGACGGTCCAGTGATCCTCTTGGCGGGCGGCACGGCTGACGCCGGCCAAATTGCGCGCGTCGAGGGTGACGCGCTCACCTATGAGGACACCCCGGCCGGACCGCATCTTTGGTGGGTCTTTGGCACCGACTCAGACCATGTATGGGCCGTGGGTGCCGGGGGGCGAATCCTGCGTCGCGGGCCAGATGCTGCCTGGGTCGCCGAGACCACCGATGCGCCTGACGACACGGTGCTCTGGGGCGTCTGGGGCAGCAGCGCCACGGATCTGTGGGCGGTTGGCGGCACCGATCGATCGGCCGGGCCTCGGGGCGTTGTGCTGCGATCCAGTGGTGACGGGCAGTGGACACGGGTCGTAGATACGACGCTCCCGCTCGAAGACCCCGCCGACGAGTTCGCGGGCCTCAACCTTTACAAGGTCTGGGGCACCGGGCCTGACGACGTGCATTTGGTAGGCGAGGGGGGCATCGCGTTGCGCTGGAATGGCGCCGCCTTTGCTCGAGTCGAGACCGATACTCGCGAGATTTTGTTCACCGTCCACGGACGCGCCGCAGGGCCGATCCTCGCCGTTGGCGGGCTGTCTGAGAGCGTCGTGCGGCGCTTCGACGGCTCGGCTTGGGTCGACGATGGCGCGCCAGCGGCTGTCCCGCTCAACGGTGTCTTCGTGCGGCCCGATGGCAGCGCGTGGGTCAGCGGCGCGCGTGGAGTGCTGATGCATCGAAGCCCCGCAGGCGCCTGGACTCGAATTGCCGCCTCCGCCGACGCCGGATTCGGCGCGCGCACTCTGCACGCCGTCTGGGCCGAAGAGGCCATTTGGAGCGTGGGCGGCGACCTGACCGCGCTGCGAGACGGCGTGATCGCCACAACTCAACGACCTGCCTTGATGGTGCCATGACCGAACCCGAGCACCCAGATCGCCCCGATGCCAGCGAGATGGTCCAGCGACCCAATGGGCTCTTTCGCTGGGTCGGCCGCTGGATGTTTGACCGCGTGCCGGTCGACCACGACGCGGCCAGCCGCGTGCGCACCCAGGCTGAGCAGGGCCAAGTCATCTATGTGATGCGCACCCGCAGCAAGCTGGACTACCTGTTCTTCAACTACTTCTTCCTCAAGGTCGGCCTGCCTTTGGCGCGCTTCGCCAATGGCGTCAACGTCGACTTCTACCGCTCGTTGAAGCTCTGGTTGCAGGGGCTCTGGCGGCGCTGGTCCGATCGTGATGAGACGGTGCCGGCCGATCGCCTGCTCAAGTCGGTGCGGGCTGGCGAGAGCGCGCTCGTGTTCATGAAGCGGCGCGTGATCAACGAGGAGCGCCAAGCCTCACCGGGGCTCTTCGAGGCGCTGGTCGCGGAGCAACGCAATCAAGCCCGCCCGCTGCTGCTGCTGCCGCAGCTCATCTCATGGCCGCGCAAGCCCGCGTCGAAGCGCAGCGGCTTCTTCGACGGCTTGTTTGGCAACCAGGACACCCCCGGCCGGCTGCGTAAAATCATCTTCTTCTTCCGCCATCGCAAGCTCGCGTCGGTGCGGCTGGGCGAGCCCATCGATCTCAAGGCGGTGCTCGCCGAGCATGAGGGATGGAGCGACGCGCGCGTTGCCCGCAAGGTGCGCCGCGTATTGTTCATCCACCTCGCGCACGAGGCGATGGCCGTCCGCGGCCCCAAGATGAAGCCGCCCAGCATGATCCGGCGCGAGATCCTTGAGCGGCGCAAGAACCGAACGGCGCTCGAGAAGCTCGGTCAGGAAGTCGGCCTGGACCCGCTGAAGACTCAGGAGAAGGCCCGCGGCTACCTCAAAGAGATCGCGGCGCGCACGAGCTTCGAGTTCATGCATGTCTGCGGCTGGTTCCTCGACTGGGTCTTCAACCGGGTCTTTAAGGGCGTCGAAGTGGACGCCGCGGGCATGCGGCGAATCAAGGACGCCGCGCGGTCAAGCCGCAGCGCGCCGCTGATCCTGGTGCCGAGCCATAAGAGCCATATGGACTACCTGGTGATCTCGTGGGTCTTCTACCGCAACGAGTTCGTACCGCCCCACATCGCCGCCGGATCGAACCTGTCGTTCTTTCCCCTGGGCTCGGTGCTGCGCCGCGCCGGGGCGTTCTTCTTACGCCGCTCGTTCACCGGGCTGCCGGTCTATAGCCTCGTCTTCCGCTTCTACCTTTGGAAGCTTGTGCGCGAGGGCTATCCGCTCGAGTTCTTCATGGAGGGCGGTCGCAGCCGCACTGGCAAGCTCTTGCCCCCCAAGCTCGGCATGTTGCGCATGCTGCTCGATGGCATCCGAGAGGGCGAGTACTCCGATCTGCAGTTCGTGCCGATCAACCTCAGCTACGAGAAGGTCCTCGAGACGTCGAGCTACAGCCGAGAGCTGACCGGCGGCGCGAAGCAGTCGGAGAACTTGGGGCAGGTGGTCAAGGCGCGCCGGGTGCTCAGCTCGCGATACGGCCGGGTCTACGTCAACTTCGAGGAACCCGTGCGCTTGAGTGACTGGCTCAAGTCGCGCGAGGTCGATCTGGTCACCGCCGATGAGCCGACGACCCGCGATGTGACGCGCCGTCTCGCCTATCACTTGATGCGTCGCATCCACGAGGCCACCACGGTTTCGCCGTCGGCGCTGGTCGGTGCGGTCCTGCTCAGCCACGATCGGCGCGGTATGTCGGGCGTCAAGCTGCGCGAGGTCGTCGGCTTCTTGATCGACATGCTTCAACGCCGGGGGGCGCGGCTCTCGCACGCGCTGACGCATCATCTCGAAGCGAGCGCAGCCGACATCGAGGCGGCGGCCGCGCAGAGTGGCGCTCGCGGGCATCAAGCGCGGGGCGCGGCGGTGGGGCCGCTGCTCGAAGAGGCGCTGCAGCTGCTCAAGAAGCTCGTCGAGACCACCGAGCGGGGCGGCCGGACGATCTACTCGGTGCCCGAGAAGAGCCGCATCGAGCTCGACTACTACCGCAACATCATCCTGTCGATCCTCGCGCCCGAGTGCTTGGTGGCCACAGTGCTGCATTCCCATGGCGGTCCGCAGGTCCTCGAGCGGCTCAGCCAAGCGACGCGGCGATTGAGCTACTGGTTCCGGCTGGAGTTCATCTACCGTACCGATGCGTCGTTCGACGTCAACCTGGCCGACACCCTTGAGGGATTGATCGCTGAGGGCATCCTGGCGCGCGATGACACCGGTCGGATCAGCGCCCAGGCGCCGAAGGTTGTCGGGTTCTTGTCGGCGATGCTGCGGCATCTGGTTGAGGGCTATTGGGTCGCGGCAGACGCGCTGCGCGGCCTGGCCGAGAGCCCGATGGACCGCAAGGCGTGGCTCGATCATGCCCGTGAGCATGGTGAGCGTCTGTATTTAGAGGACTATCTGAGCCGGCCCGAGGCCGCGTCGACTGCGATTTTGGGCAACGCGCTCGAGCTGTTTCGTAGCGAAGACCTCGTCGTCCGCCGAGACACATCCAGCGGCCGCAAGCCGCAATGGATGTACACCCTGGCCGACAATGAGAACCTCGAGGCGGTCGCGTTTCGCCGCGATGACATTGAGGTCTTCCGCACCCGGCAAGCGATCCCGGTGCTGCGCTTGCCGTCAGTCAGTGGCGTCGATGGACCCGACGACAGCCTGCTCCTCGACGCGCCC
>JBNMOZ010000384.1:0-6116 GCA_051276005.1 Bradymonadia bacterium
CCCATCGGCCGGTCAGAGCGCGTGTCGCAGAGAAAATGAGAAAAGGAGGCTTTTCGGTTCTGATTCCGATTCCTACCAGGTTGGTGGAACCTCGACTGAACCTCGACTGGTGGAACCTCGACTGCCGGTAGGCCGCAGCGCCTCAACTGCCACCCCATATCGCGAATTCAGCGTGTGGCCCAGGGTCAGTCGGTGACTGTCTCGAAGGGCGGGGCCCGTTCATACACCTGGGCCGCGTCTTTGAGGAACACGGCGAGCCGCGTGAGCCAGCCCAGGAAAATCAGGCCGACCACGAGATTCAGAGCAGGCAGAAGGGTGAAGCAAATGAGCGCAGCAGACGACAGGATGCTGAGCGATCTGCCCAGCTTCATCATCTGCGCATGATGGCCGGCCTCGATTGCGCCCAGACATATATCTTGCAACCAAAGACCTATGCCCAGAGATGCGACCCAGAACGCGATGATCCCCAAAGCGGCGGCACCGAGATACCTCGGGTGCAGCGAGACCGTGGCCGGCACGAGGACGAGCACAACGGCAACCGTCGAAACGAGGTGTGCAACGGCGACCCATGCCCGGCGAGGCACATCGGGTCCACGCGACCAGCGCACTGCAACCGCGCAGTGCATCAAGGCGATCGCCCATGCGAGGATGCCAAGACAACTCATTGCCCAGGGAGCATTTTCTGCAAGAATGCCGACTTGCAGCGCAATCGAATAGCCAATGATGAGGGCGCCAATCCCCGCGCTCAGGATGACCACGTTGCGCCAAAGCCGGGTGCCCGCTGCCATCGCCTGCCAGTGCTTCATTCGATCCTCCGGTGCGCTTAAAGAACGTAGGCGGCTCTCGCTGAAATCGTGCTCGCCTTCTCCCATGAATACACCAACCAGAGACGCGATCACGACATTCATTGTGTCGTGCACACACCGGCATAGACTGGTTCGCCGGTATTACGGGTCCCCTATCCCTTCTTCGGCCGGCCTTGCGGTCGCGGGGCAGGAGTGCGCAACTTAGGGCATTCAAGGCATTCAAGGCGGAGGGTCACGATGGCGGGTATGAAACAGAAGGCCGCATGGACTGCGGCTGTGGGTGTATTCGGGCTTGCATGTATGGCCACAGCAGGCTGTGACAGCGACTCGCCATCAGATCAGGTCGACGCCGCCGTTACTGACGATGCATCGGTCCCACAGCCCGACGCAGGCGGTGCAGGCGGTGCAGGCGGTGCAGGCGGTGCAGGCGGTGCAGGCGCGATCAGCAACACGCCGGGGCGCTACGACATTGAGATCGAGGTCGACGGTCTCGCCCGAGAGGCGATCGTCTACGTGCCCCAGGCGGCCGCTGGAAACACCGAGGCGCCCGTGGTGCTGATGCTGCACGGCACCGGAGGCGACGGGCAGAGGTTCTTCAACATCTCTGGCTGGGTCGCCAAGGCCGACGAGGTCGGACTCATCGCCGTCTTTCCGTCGGCGCTCGCGCACTGCCATTTCAAGGACGAAGATCGAGATGGGATTTACGCCAACCCCGGCGAGCGGACGGTCAAGACCAAGTGGGCCAGCGGCAAGCTCGGCGATCCGAGGCATCTTCCACTGTGCACGGCCGACGACATTGCGAGCCTGAACCGCGTCAATCGAGCCCTGGCCGATCACCCACTGGCCGACGACGTCGCCTTCCTCGACGCGCTGCTGGACCACCTCGCGGATAACTTCTCGGTGGACAGCAAACGGGTCTATGCGTCGGGCTTCTCCAACGGCGCCGCGATGACGGTCCGCCTCGCCGTCGAGCGATCGGAGCGCTACGCCGCGATCGCGGCGAACGCCGGGCTGATTGGGGTGCCAGCCCTGCCCGCAGCGCGGCCCCTGCCCTTCGTGTTTACTGTCGGGGACCGAGACGCCACCCTGGTCGAGCCCGGCGCCCCGCTCGTGGTGAGCGCCTCGCTGCTCGACGACTACCCAGGCATCAACGGCAGGCTGGTGGCGCCAATGTTGGGCGTCCTGGCGCTTGAGGGCCCGCCGACATACGTCGAGACGGACGTCGGCGGACGCAAGGTTGGGCGCTTCACCTGGGACACGAGCACCGCCGGCGCACAGAACAGCTACACCGCTGTGTTTGTCGAAGACCTCGGGCACCAATACCCAAACGGTGACAACCACCCACTCATCATGGCAGACGCGCTCTGGACGGTGTTTCAGGAGGCAGCGCTGCCGTGAGGCTCACTGCGAACGGGCCTCTTGCGCGACCACATTCGGGCGCACGCCAATGGGATCGAAAATTGTATCTTCATCGAGAACCCCGCGCAGGAGGACGCAGACGGCGATGGCGAAGGAGAGGCTTGCGACGTCACTGCTTCAGACGCTGACGGCGATCGTTGGTATTATCCATGGGCGACGTACCCCCAGCTTGAAGACAACTTCCCGCGCACACCGAACCCCCGGCAGTGGGACTTCAATCGTGACGGTCACGGTGACGCATGTGACTGCAATGGCTCAGCGCGCGTCACGATTGCGTTGGCTGCAGCCAACGCATAGCAGTTGCCGATGGCCCCCTGGTTGACGTCGGTGCGTGAGGGGCGGCTCGGGAACAAGCTGCCCGACGCGATCTGGTGAAAGCAGGGCCTCCCCTTCGAAGTGGGGTCGGCGAGGGTTCTCACGGCCGCGTTTGGCGGCAGGAGCAATTCGCCAGAGCTTGGGAAAGACATGCGTGGATCCTTGTTTCACGAGGTACGGGGTGCGCGTTTCGCGCAGACGGTTGCGCAGAGACTAACAGCGCGAAAGTCGACCGCACGAGTTATAATACTTTTGATGGCGACCACGGCGCGCCAATGGCTGGACAGCCCGCCGAGCCCCTGTTTCCCGGATACAGCGCACCTGAGCGCTGCAACCGCAGTCACCGCTCAGCGACTCAGGCGAGGCCGTAGATCTGACCGTCTGCGTCGAGGCCCATCTTCAGCCCGGCGGGTTTGCGCGGCAGCCCCGGCATGCGCATCACGTCACCGGTCAGCGGCACCAGGAAGCCCGCGCCCGCGTTGATGAGCACCTCGCGGACCGTGATGTCGAAGCCGGTAGGGCGCCCGCGGCGCTTGGGGTCGTCGCTGAGCGAGCTCTGGGTCTTGGCGATACACACCGGCAGCCGGTCGTACCCCAGCCGGGCGATACGCTTGAGGTTGAGCTCGGCCTTACGGGTGAAGTGCACCGCGTCGGCGCCATACGTCTGCCGGGCCACGGCCCTGATCTTGTCGGCGGGTGACGCGTCAAGGCTATAGAGCGGCCGATGGCTGCCTTCGAAGCCGTCCGCGAGCGCTTTGACACGCCGGGCGAGATCTACCGCGCCCGCGCCGCCCTGCCCCCAGACGTCTGCCTCCTCAAACGCGTGCCCGAGGGCCGTGCAGCGCTCGGCGACAACCGAGATCTCGGCGTCGGTGTCTTGGGTGAAGCGGTTGAGGGCGACCACCACCGGCACGCCAAACGCGTCGGCCGTCTCGAGGTGCTTCTCGAGGTTGGGCAGCCCGCGCGCCACCGCCTCGGGATCGGGCTCGGCCAAATCGGCCAGCGCCACCCCGCCATGCATCTTCAACGCGCGGATCGTCGCCACCAAGACCACGACGCTGGGCCCGAACTCGCCCGCCCGACAGACAATATCGAAGAACTTCTCGCCGCCGAGATCGAAGCCAAAGCCGGCCTCGGTGATCACGTAGTCCGAGAGCCTCAACCCCATGCGGGTGGCGACGACGCTGCTGCTGCCGTGGGCGATGTTGGCGAATGGGCCGCCATGGACGGTCGCCGGGGTGCCCTCCAAGGTCTGGACCAGGTTCGGCTGAATCGCGTCGTCGAGCAGCACCGACATGGGCCCGTCGGCCCCCAGATCCCCCGCGCTGACGGGCACCCGATCAAAGGTCTCGCCGACGAGCAGCCGCTTGAGGCGCGCGCGCAGATCGGCCCGGTCGCGGGCCAGGCTGAGCACCGCCATGACCTCGCTGGCCGCGGTGATGTCGAACCCGGTTTGGCGCGGCAGCCCCTGCAGCCGATCGCCCAGGCCCACCATCACGTTGCGCAGCGCCCGGTCGTTGACGTCGAGCACCCGATTCCAGGTGGTGCGCCGGGGATCAAGCGGCGGCCCCTCGCGAAAGTGCAGGGCGTTGTCGACCAGAGCCGCCAGCAGGTTATGCGCGCTCGTGATCGCGTGCATGTCGCCGGTGAAGTGCAGGTTGATGGCCTCCATGGGGATGACCTGGGAGCGCCCGCCGCCGGCCGCCCCGCCCTTGATGCCCATGACGGGCCCCAGGCTGGGTTCGCGGATACACACCAGCGCGTCCGCGCCGATCTTGGCGAAGCCCTGCCCCAGCCCCACCGTCACCGTCGTCTTGCCTTCACCCGCCGGGGTCGGCGACATGGCCGACACCAAGATCAGCTTGCCGTCCATCGGCCGATCGGCCCCCGCGCTCAGGCGAATCTTCGCCTTGTCGTGGCCGTAAGGGATGAGGTCGGCGGGCCCCAGGCCCAGCTGCTCGGCGATGGCGCTCATCGGACGGGGCTTGGCCTGGCGAGCAATCTCAAGGTCGGTCGGCATCGGGATCTCCAAAGTAGCGCCGCCATACTGACGCAGAGCGCGGCTTCGCGAAAGCCGATGAGCCGGCCTGCCTGTCGTCGCGCCGGCACAAAAGAGGGCGGCGCAGGCGATCGGCACACCCTGCGGAAGCGATCACGGAGCATCGGCCGGGGCGTCCTGTGCTTTGGGGGCTCGGTCCTGCTCTTTGGAGCAAGCCAGCCAATGACGAGCGAGATTTGGTGAGCGGTCCTAGAGAACGATCGTCCGGCTGGACGCTTTGCTCTATGTTGCGCCGATGCGCGTCCTCGCCTTGCTCACTGCCAGCGCCGTCCTGGCGGCCACCATCGGGGGCCTCTTCGAAGGCCTGCTCACCCATGTCGGGGCCGGCGTTGGCCTGTGGCTCTGCGTCAGCCCCGGCTTCATGGTCTTGGGTGGACTACTCGTCGCCGCCGGGCTTGTCGGGATGCGCCAACGCGCCGCCGATCCCGGGCGCTTTTGGGCGGGCCTCGCGGTCAGCGGTTGGGGCCTGGCCGGGCTGGTACTCTGGCTGCATCTGGGCGTGAATTGGGCCATGCAGGCGGTCCAGGATTTGGGCCTGGTGGCGCCGATCTTGAGCGGCTGGATCGTGATCGGCGCGGTGGGCCTGCTGGGTTTGAGCGTGCCGGTCTATGGGCGTATTCGGCGCAGCTTTCACAGGCATCGGTATGGCGCACCCGGCCTGGCTGGTGTTGGCCTTTTGGCGCTGGGCGCGACGCTCTGGGGCCCGCTCATGGCCCTCACCAAAGACATCCCGCTCGCGCCCCTTTTGGCGTTCGGGGGCGGCGTTGGGGCGACGGTCGCGGTCTTCGCGCTGCTGTCTCATCGACGCGTACGCAAGCGGGTCATCGCGCCCGCGGTGCTCCTCGCCCTGACGGCGGGTGGTTGGGGCATGCAGCAGTATGCCCACCGCGCCGAAGTGCGGCAGCCGGTTCGAAGCCGTCAAACCCTGGCGCGATGGGTGGGGCTGCGGCTCAGCGCCCTGGCCGATGCCGATGGAGACGGCCGGTCTGCGCTCTTTGGCGGGGGCGATTGCGACGACGCGAACCCGGCCATTCATGCTTGGGCGTTCGACGTGCCCGGCAACGGCGTCGACGAGGATTGCGACGGCGCCGACCTGGTGTTGCGGCCCGCCCCGCAGCCGGCTCTCGAGCGCCACCATCCCCTGCCCGCGCCTTTGAACCGACGCTGGAACCTGCTCTTCGTGTCGGTCGACACCGTGCGCGCCGATCGGCTCTCACTGTATGGGCACGACCGCCCGACCTCGCCTCACCTGGACGCGTTGGCCAAGTCTGGCTTGGTCTTCGAGCGGGCGTATACCCCGGCCAACAGCACCCGACTGGCCATGCCGGCCATGTTCGCGGGGCGCGCGGTGGGCGATCTCGACGGCGATCTTTGGGGCCGTAACCTGGTGCTGCGGCCCGGCAACGGGCTGCTCTTCGACCGCCTGCACACCGCGGGATGGCGCACCGAGGCCGCGCTGCCCGAGCAGCTTCGCGACGGCATGTGGTTTGGCCCCGGCGCAGGGTTTGACGCCTACG
>JBNMOZ010000385.1:0-6109 GCA_051276005.1 Bradymonadia bacterium
GAATGGCCTGCAAATCTTCGTCGGTGAACTGCACGCCAGCGCCCATGAAGAAGTCGCTGAGTTCGTCGTTGAAGACGTCGTCTACGCCAGCAGCCACGTACAAATGCGTGAAGAAACGGTATGTTGCACGGGCCCGCAAGCGCGGACTTACGTTGGCGTCGAAGCCAAACAGATCGGTGGACAGCTCGAGGCTGCTGTTGAAGAGATTGAAGTCGAGGCCGAGGCCGCCAGTGCTCTCGATGATGCCGATGCGGCCGGTCATAAAGTAGTAACTCTTGGCGAACTGCACCGAGAGGCGAAACTCGTTCTCGGTGACGCTCTCTTGGGTGCGCACCACCGGATCGCTCATGCTGTCGCTGGTGGTCGTGACGGTCTCCGAGAAGCGCGACGAGCCGCGGGGGTCGTCGACGATTTGAATGCTGTAGTACTTGTCGGGGCGCGGTTGCAGGCGCAACTCGAGGTAGTTCTTCACCGCACCCTGGCTGACATAATACTCGCCACGCATCGAGACGAGCACCTGCAAGCGGGTCAGCCGTCGCAAGAAGCGCGACGACTCGTCGACCAGGTCGCTGACGCCGTCAATCAGGCGCCCATCGTTGACGAGCTTGCCGATGGTGCCTTCGCCGCTGTCGATCTTCTCTGCGATCGATCGGGTCTTCGCCAGGGTGCCATCGAGGTTCGCCAAGGCGCTCTCAAGCTTCTCCACAGCCGTGCTGACCGTGGCGCGGGGCTTGCCGGTGCCGGCCGTGGCCGCGTCGACAACCTCGCCATCAGGCCCGATGACGGGTGGCCTCGGCTGCCCCGACAGCCCGGCGGGATCGATGAAAGCGCGCACCCCACCCGAGATCGCCCTCGCGTCGGCAGTGACCACCTTGGCGTCACGCGCGACCGTCTTCGCGTCACGCACGACCGTCTTGGCGTCACGCATGATCACTCGGGCGTCGGAGCGGAACTCCTTCACGAAACCGCGCGCTTCGCGGCTGACCGCGACGACGTTGTCGACCACCCGGTCGACCTTGGGGCCGTTGTCGACCACCGCCCGCCGCACCTCTTCGACCGTCTTGTTGACGTTCTCGACGATCTGAACCAGGCGCTCCTCGCCATCACGACCGGCGAGCACCTTCTTGAGGCTGACCGTGATGTCACTGACGTTGCTGGTGATGCCCTTGAGCTCGTTGATGAGGTCTGAGGTCGGCACGTCGTAGATGATGTTCTTGATCTGGTCGCCGTCTTTGAGCGGCTCGCCCTGATAGCCCGGCGTGAGGCGCAGGTAGTACTCACCGAGCAGGCTGGCCTGCTTTTTGGCGACCTGGGCGTCGCTCCGCAGCGGCGTATTGACGCGAATCCAGACCTTGGCCTCGTCGCCGACCAGCTCGACCTTGTCGATCTGCCCGACGTTGATGCCCGCGACGGTCACCTTGGACTTGTCGGCGAGGCCGGACGCGTCCTTGAAGATGGCATAGACGCGATAGCTGGAGGCGTCATCGTCGATGCCCTCCTTGACCTGGCCCATCATCCAAGCAAAGGCGGCGAAGCCACCGATCACCACGAGGCCTACCGAAAAAGGAGTCAGGAAGGCCTTCATGATCTCGCCCCATTCAAATCAGGCACCGGCAGGTCTGGCACTGGCGTCGCTCGCATCGGCGTCTGAGCCGTCAAAACATCGCCGCCGTCAGGAAGTAGTCGGCGATCAGGATCAGCACCGAGCCGCCGACCACCGCTTGGGTGGTCGCCAGGCCAACGCCCCGCGCGCCGCCCGAGGCGTAGAACCCCTTGTAGCAGCCGACCATCGTCAAGATGCCGCCAAAGACGATGGCCTTTATCAAGCCGCTCATTAAATCGTCGGGGTCGATGATCCACCGGGTTTGCTCCATGAACACCCCCGCGTCGATGCGCAACATGACGACGCCCACGAAGTAGCACCCCATCATGCCGACGAGGTTGAACAGCCCGCACAGGGCGGGCGCCATGACCAAGCCGGCCAAGAAGCGCGGCACGACCAAGTATTGCACGGGGTTGACGGCCATCGTGTACAGCGCGTCGATCTGCTCGGTGACCCGCATGGTGCCCAGCTCGGTCGCGATCCCGCTGCCCGCCCGCCCGGCCATCATCAGGCCGGTCAAGACGGGCGCCAACTCGCGGGCCAGCGACAGGCCAACCGTCGGACCGACCAGGCTCTCTGCGCCAAAGGCCCGGAAAGCACCGGCGCCCTGCAACGCGAAGACCGCGCCGGTGAACAAGCCGGTGAGCATGACGATAAAGAGGCTGCCCACGCCGACGAATTCCATCGCGTTGAACAGCACCTTGATGCGATACGGCGGCCGGAAAGTCCAAAGGAGCGTCTCGAAGAGCAGGGTCGCAGCGCGCCCACAGCCCTCGATGAGTTCGATAAACTTGCTGCCGATGGCCTCGACGATCTTCTTCACGCAGGTCCCAGGCGATTCATCGGCACATCATCACCGTTCTTGGCCCCATGTCAATTCGATGCAACCTCGAGAATTCGTCAATCCGCCGTCGAACATCGAGCGGCGAGAACGCGGCAGCCAGTTGACGCTGCGGCTCATCCGGTTCAAGGATTGCGGCAGCGACCGAAGGATATTGTGTGCGCATTCTCATCGTGGGGGCCGGCGAGGTCGGCTTCAATATCGCGTCTCGGCTTGTCACCGAGGGTCATGACGTGATGATCGTCGATCGTGACGAGGCGCGACTCGAGCGCGCCACGTCCAACCTCGACGTGCAGGGTCTACGCGGCCATGGCGCCCGACCCGGCGTGCTCGAAGAGGCCGGCATCGACAAAGCCGACATGCTCGTCGCGGTGACCAACACCGACGAGGTCAACATGGTCGCCTGTCTCGTCGCGTCCATCCTCGGCAAGTCCGACATCATCAAGATCGCCCGAGTGCGCGATCCCAGCTACCTCGACGAGCGCATCTTCAGCGACGAGCGCGTGCAGATCGATCTGGCGATCAACCCCGAGCGCGAATGCGCCGACAAGATCAGCGCGATGCTGCGCTTCGACGCGGTGACCGAAGTGGTCGACTTCGACGTGGCGCGCGTGCAACTCGTCGGGTTCAAGATCGCCGACACCAGCCCGCTGGCGGGTATGCGGTTCATCGACTTGAGAGACCGCTTCGGCGCGCGCGTGCTTGTCGCGGCGCTGCATCGCGGCACCCAGGTGATCGTGCCCAGCGGGACCGACGTGATCCTGCCCGGCGACGAGGCCTATCTGGTGGTGCCTTACGGCCAAGGCGATACGCTGCTGTCGACGGTTGGCGTCAAGCGCACCCCGGTCACGCGCGTCATGATCGCCGGCGGCAGCAAGATCGGGCGATTCATCGCAGAAGATCTCGTCAAACGCGGCGTCATTCCGATCCTCATCGAGCCCGATCCCAAGCTCGCGCGCTGGCTCGGCGACCAGCTCGAGGGCGTCGTTGTTCTGCACGGCAGCCCCACCGACACGGCCCTCTTGCAGTCGTCCCATGCCGCCGAGATGCAGGCGTTCATCGCGGCGAGTCACGACGAAGAGGTCAACATCATGGCCGCCCTGCTCGCGCAGCGGCTCGGCTGTCGGCGCGTGGTCGCGGTGGTCAATAGCGTCGACTACCAACCGCTCGCCAAGGCCATCGGCGTCGACGTCTGCGTCAGCCCACGGCTGACGGCGGTCAGCTCGATCCTGCACTTCATCCGCAAGGGCCGGGTGGTCGCGTCGCGTGCGCTGGGCGCCCAGCAATCGGCCGAGGCCCTGGAGTTTGAAGCCCAGCTCACCAGTGAGGCGGTCGGCTACCCACTCAACGCAATCAAGTGGCCGCGCGAGTCGATCGTCGCCTGCATTCAGCGCGGCGATGAGGCGATTATTCCGACGGGCGAGACGGTCATCCAGGAGGGCGATCACGTGCTCGTCGTCGCCACGCAGAGCGCGATCCCAGCGGTGGAGTGCCTGCTGGCCCGCCGGCAAGACCAGAGATGATTCTGGCGCAGAGTTGGCTGGCTCGCCTGTCGTTGCTGGCCCACCTCACCGGGGTCCTCATGCTGTTGCTGGCAGGCGCGATGCTGCCCTCAGCCGTGCTGGCGATGGTCGACCAGGCGCCCGATCAGGCGGGCCATTGGATGGCGATCGGCGTCTCGGTCGGCCTGGGGCTGGTCTTCTTTCTCCTCACCCGACGCGCTGCCCGCAAGGTGCATGTCGGCCATCGCGAAGGCTTCCTGATCGTCGGCATCGGCTGGATCGTCGCCTCGATGGTGGGCGCCCTGCCCTATTACCTGTATGCGCACTTCGGCGCGGGCGACATCTGCGGCCCGATTTTGACGGGCAAGCCCCCGATCGGCGTCGACTTCTGCAGCTTCACCAACGCGGCCTTCGAGTCGATGTCGGGGTTTACGACGACCGGCGCGAGCATCATCAGCGACGGGCTGTGGACCGAATACGGCGTCGCTGGCGACCGCCCCGGCTTGCCGCGGGGGATTCTGCTGTGGCGCTCCATGACCCAGTTCTTGGGGGGCATGGGCATCATCGTGCTGGGCGTCGCGATCCTGCCGTTGCTCGGCGTGGGCGGCATGCAGCTGTTCAAGGCTGAGGTGCCCGGCCCCACCAAAGACAAGCTCGCGCCCCGCGTCGGCGAGACCGCCCGTCTGCTCTGGGAGGTCTATCTGATCCTCTCGGCTGTGCTCTTTGTTCTGCTGGCGGCCGGTGGCATGGACGCGTTCGAGGCCATCTGCCACAGCATGGCGACCATGGCGACCGGCGGATTTAGCACCCGCGCGGCGAGCATGGCGGGCTTTGACAGCGGCTACCTTGAGTGGGTCGTGACGGCCTTCATGTTCCTGGCAGGCGTCAACTTCACGCTGCATTTCGCGGCCGGCCGCGGCGACTGGAGGGTCTACTTCCGCGACACCGAGTGGCGGCTCTACAGCTGGATCTGCTTGGGCTCGACGATCATCGTGACCTGGGCGCTGGTCGCGGCAGACAAGGGCTTCGAGTTCTTCGAGGCGCTGCGCATCGCGGCGTTTCAGGTGCTCTCGATCATCACGACGACCGGATACGCCAGCAACGACTTCGAGCTGTGGACCTACGCGCCGCTGGCCTTGTTCGTCATCGTGGCGCTGATGTTCGTGGGCGGCATGGCGGGCAGCACGGGCGGCGGCATCAAGGTCGTGCGGCACCTGCTCGCGGTGAAGCTCTGGGCCCGCGAGTTGTTCTTCCTCAGCCACCCCAAGGCCATGCGGCCCGTGCGGCTCAACGGGCGTCCAGTCGCGCCCGACGTGCTGCGCGCGATGTCGGGCTTTCTTGCCGTGTATGCCGCGCTGGTGGTGCTCGGCACGCTGCTGTTCTGCCTCGACGGGCAGGATCTGCTCACCGCGTTCACGTGCTCGGCGTCGAGCCTGGGCAACATCGGGCCGGGCCTGGGCGCGATTGGGCCCTACGACAACTATGCGGTGCTCGGCGATTGGGCGAAGTGGCTCAGCGGCCTGCTGATGGTGGCCGGGCGCCTCGAGATCTACACGCTGTTGGTGCTGCTCACGCCGACGTTCTGGCGGCGCTGATCAGCACGGCCCTTCGGGCAGCACCAGCGCGAAGCGCGCCCCGCCCTCGCCTGCCCCAGGCTCCAAGAATAGACGCCCGCCGTGCTCCTCGGCGATGCGCAAGCAGAGCGCCAGGCCCAGCCCGGTGCCCTTCTGCTTCGTCGTAAAGAAGGCGTCGAACGCGCGCTGGGCCGTCTTGGCGTCAAAACCCGGCCCATCGTCGGTGATCCACAGCCCACCGGCCGGCCGGGCTGAGAGACAGACGCTCTTCGCCCCAGCCTGCGCGGCGTTGCGCGCCAAATTGAGCAGCAAACGCCGCAGCCGGGCCGCGTCACCCCGGATGGTCGCGTGCTCGGGCAACGCGCTGAAGAGATCGACATCGACCAGCATCGCGACCTCGAAGACCAGCTCACGCAGCGAGACTGGCGTGCACTGCACGGGCTGCTGCCGGGCGTATTCGAGGAACTCTTCCACGACGCGCTTCAGGTTGCCCAGCTCGCCCTCGACCCGGCTCAGCAGCTCGAGCTCGTCGGCCTGCCCGTCGAGGTCCTCTTTGAGCAGGCCCACGAACAGCTCCATCCCGCCCAAG
>JBNMOZ010000386.1:0-6108 GCA_051276005.1 Bradymonadia bacterium
GGCTCGTCGTTGACAGCTTCCAGCGACGCTCGTAGGGTGCCGGCGCCCTGCGTTTATGGGGTGTAGAAGGAGAATTCTGCATGGCTTTCAAGACGATGCCTCTGGTCGCCGCACTGGTCGCCGCGCTGGGTCTGCTCTTCGCGGCCTCGGGTTGCAGCGATGACACACCCAAGGATGGCGTAGGCAAGGATGGCAAGGACGCCCCGACGTCAACAGCCGCTGCGGGCGCCTCGGCTGCCCCGGCCGCCCAGGCGATTGAGGCCCCCGACAGCGTGCTGCTTTACGGCGGCCTCAACAACGTGAGCGCGACGGCACAGGCCTTGTCGGGCCTTGCCAAGCAGGTGATGCCCGAGGCGCCACCTCTCGATCAGATGATCGGGCCGGTGATGCAGCAAGAGCTCAAGCTCACCGACGCCAAGGTCCTCGACCTCAACAAGCCGGTGCGGTTCGCGATGTTCGACAGCGCCAAGTTTGGGCGCGCGCCTGAGGCGCTCATGGTCGGCATCACCAACGCAGACGCCTTCGCCGGCGCGCTGCCAGCGGCCGGTAAGAAGACCGACGACCAGGGCAACGCGTACTCGTATTTGAAGTATGAAGGCGCCCGCCAGCCGGTCTTCGTCAACTTCATAGGCAGCTTCGCGGTGATCACCCGCAACAAGGACATCTTCCCCACCCACAAGGCGTTCTTCTCGGCGCTGGGCGCGGCGACCATGCCCGAGCGCGGCGCGGTCCACATCGAGATGGAGCACGTCATGGCGCTGCGCGGTGACATGTTTACCCGCAACCTCGCCGACCTGCGCGCGACCATGACCCAGGCCGGCAACGCTGCTCAATTGGGCGGCCAGATGGACTCCGTCAAGATGATGATCGACTGGGTCGAGGCTTCGGCTAAAGAGGTCAAACAGGCCAGCTTGCTGCTGGTTCTGCGGCCTGACGGGCTCAAGCTCGACATGCGCGTGGTGCCCAAGGACGGCTCCAACCTGGGCAAGACGCTCGGCGCTTTGAAGGGCTCAGGGCGCAGCGCGTTGTTGGCCAAGCTGCCTGCAAGCTCGCCCGTCTTTGGTCTCTTCAACTTCGATACGACCAAGAGCAGCGTGTTTGACGGCTTCAACAAGGCGTTCGTGGAGCCGATCTTCAGTGGCGACGCCGTGAAGGCCAAGCTCTACACCGACGCGATGAGCGCCTACATGCAAGGCATGGACGGCCAGATGGTCATGGGTGGCATGCCGTCAGCCACCGGCATGCAGATGCTCAGCATGTTCGGCGTCAAGGACGCCAAGGCGATCCGCGCCGCACAGAAGACGATGGTCGGCATGTACAGCGACCCCGCCGCCGGCGCCTACTACACCAAGATGGGCGTGAAAATGAAGATGGAGCAGGGCGCCTACACGGTCGCGGGCGTGCCCGTCGATATCATGCGCACCACCATGACCAACCTGCCGCCCGAGGCCGCCGGCATGATGGGCTTCGTGGGCGACTTCATGGTGCAGCACATCGCGATCAGCGATGCGCTCGGCGTGATGGCCTACGGCGAGGCCGGCAAGGCGCAGATCGAGGCGCAGCTCAACAAGAAGGCGCCCGGCGGCCTCGAAGCCCAGGCGTCGGTCAAGCGAGCCATCAAGGAAGCCGCGCCCAACTTCAGCATGCTGGCGTGGGTCAACCCCATCGCGCTGGCCAAGAACGTCAAGCTCGGCGGCATGAACCCGCTGGTCGCGATGCTCGGCGACATCAACTCGACCTCGGGCCTGGCGATCAGCGCCGGCTTCTCCAACGGCGGCCTGCAGTTGGTCATCGATGTGCCCATCGGGCTCGTCAAGGACGGCTTCGCGGTGTTCGAGAAGACCAAGGGCTCGCTCTAGAAGCCTGCAGTGCATTCGCGCTGTGCGGCCGCTTCTCGCGCCGCTGCGTGCCCAAATGGGGCTCGCCAATTGACCACCTCGCCATTTTTCTTGCCGTCAAGCCGACGCCCGCGTTGAGCGGCGCTCCGCGGGTCAGGTAGGTTGTAATCGTACAGTAGAACGATGGCAGTACGATGGCCGGACCACCGGGGGAATGCATGAGAGCAGCGAGGCGCTGGGCGTGGGCCCTTCTTCTGATCGGCTTTATTGGCTGTGATGACGGCGACCCGACGGGCGCGGGCGGCGTCGGGGGCGACGCAGATGGTGGCGTCGGCGGCGAGGGCGGCGTGGGTGGTGAAGGCGGCGCCGGTGCGGCGGGCGGCGCAGGCGGCGGTGTCGGCGGCGAAGGCGGCATGGGCGGCGCGCCTCCCGTGAGCTGCTTGGCCGACGCCGAGTGCCCAGACGAACAGTGGTGTGCCCCGACGGGTGAGTTCGAGGGCCGCTGTGCCCCCGGGTGCCGCCCCGATGCGCCGGATTTGGCCTGCGGTGAGCGTGAGATCTGCACCGACGAGCGCACCTGTGAGCGCGATCCGCGCTGCCTCGACGACGTTGAGTGTCTTGACGCGCAGACCTGGTGCGACGACGGCGAATGCGTCGCGGGCTGTCGCCCCGATCCCGACAACTGCTTGCCCGATGACGCCGGACGCGCCCAGCTGTGCAACGCCGAGCTTCGCGCCTGCGAGCGCATCGTGGCCTGCTGCGATGGCGAGGCGTGCACCGCGGTCAGCGCATCGAGCTGTGACACCATCATCGATGGCTACTTCTCGTGCACCGTGCCCAACCTGTGTGAGCGCGTCTGCGCGCGCGATTCGAACTGTGACGAGGCTGACTTCTGCGCCGACAACGGCCTGTGCGAGCCCGGCTGCCGCCTCGACGACGCCGACAGCTGCGTGGGGCAGATCTGTGACCCCGAGAGTCGGGCCTGCGTGCCCAAGGACTGCGCGGTGGATCGCGACTGCCGCCCCAATCAGTTCTGTGCGCCCCAAGGCTGCCTCGTGGGCTGCCGAGCGGATCCCGACAACTGCCCTGACGGCACCGAATGCGGCGCGAACCGGCAATGCGTGGGCACCGATCGGTGCCGCAACGATGCTCAATGCGTGCGCGAACTGGGCGAGGGCGTCCGGTGCATCGACGAGGCGTGTCGGGTCTTCTGTGAAGCCGACGACCAGTGCCAGCCGGGCGCATACTGCGAGTTCGACACGGGCATCTGCATTGAAGGCTGCCGCGATGACGCGCTCGAACCCGACGACGCGCGCAACGACGCGACGCTGGTTGAGCTGGCGGCGGGTGCTTGGGAGAGCCCCGAAGATCTCATCGCCTGCCCGCTCGACCGCGACTGGTACCGCTTCGAGTTGGGCGCCGGGGCCGGCGCGCAGGTCGCGCTCGACTTCAGGCACGCCGCCGGCGATCTCGATCTGCGGGTGCATCCGCCGGTCGGCCCCGCCATCGTGGTCAGCACGCAAGACAACGATGAGTTTGTCGAAGCCTTCAGCGCCCAAGCCGGCGTCTGGTACGTCGAGGTCTTCGCGCGCGGGCTCGACACGAACACCTATCAGCTGATGATCAGCCCGATTTTCCCCGGTGGGTGTGGCCCCGACGAGGCCGAGTTGGACGGCGATGACGCGCCGCGCTCTGCGACGGTCATCGCGACGCAAGGCCTCGAGGATCTGGTGATCATCCAAGATCGCACCGCGTGTTCGGACGACGTCGACTGGTTTCGGGTTGCCATGGGCAACGACGACGGCATGAACATCGAGTTGGTCGCGACCGGCGAGGGTATGCAACTGCCCCTCGACTTCGAAATTTACGGCCCCGGGCTGCCGCCGCCCGACGCGATGCCCACGTTCTTGCCCAATGGTGGCGACCTGCAGACGCTGCGCTTCACGGCCCCGCGGCCGACCCCGCAGATCGACGCGGGCGACTACTACATCAAGGTCTTCACGTTCGGCGAGATGGGCGGCGCGCTGTACGACCTGCGCGTGAGCGTCGATCGTAACCGCGCTTTGTGCCAGGTGGACGTAGGCGAGCCGAACAATGACGGCCTGCGGCCTTATGACTTGATGCGACTCGACGACTTCACCCGCCCCGCGTTTGGCGGCGGTCGTGAGCTGCTGCCCGACGTCAACCTCGACGTGACCGACCTGTGGCTGTGCGCGGGCGACGCCGACTGGTTCAGCTTCGAGGCCGAGGCCGGCGACGACTTCTCGGTCAGCGTCGTGCGCAACGACGGCGAGATCGTCGGCGACGTGCAAATCGAAGTGATCAACGCGGCGGGCGACCCGGTCGGTCTGCCCGGTCGCAACGCGGCCGAGTTGAACGTGGCGCGGGTCGACGACCTGGCGGCTGCGCGCTACCGCGTGCGGATCTCAGCGCCGGCGGCCAACACCCAAACGCAATACACCTTGCGGGTGCAGCGCACGGCCGGGCGGATCGTGTGCCCGGCGGATCGGCTCGAAGCGGGCGGCAACGACCTGCGCGAAGATGCGGCGGTCATCAACCTGGGCGAGACCGCGGGCCTGACGCTCTGCGGCGATGACGGCGACACCGACTGGTACGCCTTTCGGCTCGACGACGTGGCCGATCTGACCATCACGGCCAGCTTCGCGCACGCGCAGGCCAACCTCGAAGTCGACGTGTTCCGCGACGACGATCTGCAACCGTCAAACGCAAACTCAGCCATGGGCCACAGCCAGGATGACAATGAGCTCGTGCGGCTGCCGAATCGGCTGCCTGGTCTGTACTTCATTCGCGTGCGCGCGATCGATGGCGGCAGCGCGCAGTACGGCATCGTCATCAGCACCGAGGCCCGCGACTTCGTCTGCCAGGACGATCCGGACGAGCCCAACGACCTCATCGGCGAGTCGACCCTGCTCGGCCGCAACCCGGTGGATCGCGTCGACCAATGGCTCTGCGATCGCGTGCCGGCCGAGGCGGACGTCTTCGCCATCGACGTGCCGGGCGGGCAGGGCCGCACCATCGCAGCCAGCTTCACGTTCGGTGACGATGGCGACTTGGTGATCGACGTGATCGACGCGAACGGCGACCAGATCGCGACCACCTCGGGCGTGCCCCGCGAGCTGTCGAAGCAATGCGTGCGGGTGCCCAGCTACATCGCCGATCGGCGGCTCTTCGTGCGCGTTCGTCCCCTGGCGATCAACCGGATTCTCGAAGACGACGAGCGCCTTGATTACGACCTGCGGGTGCTCGCCAACGATGACGAGTGCGAGGCTGTCGCGCCGGCGACGCCAGGCGTGATGTGGCCTATGGTGCCGCAGCCCGAAGACTGATCGCAGCCCGTCGCCGTGCGCCTGGGCTGACCCAACAGATGACCGATGTTCAGCGTACGGCCGACGCACCCTCTGCCATCGCCGGCCGTCTCGCGGGCGCGGTCGGCCCGCTGCGTCCGCTCTGAGGCGCGCCGCAGCCCTCGTCGCGCTGCGCTTCTGTCACTGCGCTTGCGGAATATTCCATGGTGGCGGTATTCTCTAAGTTAGGACGGGCGCGGGTGCCTGACGGGGGAGACTCCGAATTCGCGCGGCGTCATCGTATCCGCGGGGGGGACCAAGCGCATAATTCTTGATGAGCGCAGCGCTGCCGCCCGACGATCTCGCCATCCCGCCATAATGTCAGTCCGGCGCGCAGATCGAGCGCCAGGCCGTACTGGCCTTTGTATCGCCGAGCGCTGCTGGTCTGCCCGCCGGCCCTGGCAACATTCCTGTTCATAGAGGAGCGGTCATGCGTGCGTTGCTTGTCAGTTTGCTGGTCCTTGTCCCCACCTTCGCGGCAGCGCTGCCCAACGAGTTTACTCAGGAGGGTCTGCTGATCGACGCCCAGGGACGGGCGCTTGAGGGCGCGCATGCGATCACCGCGCGGATCTACGCGGCCGATGTCGGCGGGCAGCCCGCGTTTGAGGAGCGGCATCCGGTCGTCACTTTGTTCGATGGCTACTACGCGATCGCCATCGGCAGCCGGATCGCGCTTGACCCCACGTTGTTCAATCAGCCCGCGCTCTGGCTCGCCATCGCCATCGATGACGGCGATGAGCTGACGCCGCGCACCGCCCTGCGCAAGGTGCCGGCGGCGATGGTCGCCGATGTCGCGCTCACGGTTGTCGGCGACATCAACCCCAGCAGCGTCTCGGTCGACGATCGTTTGGTCATCAACGGGGACGGCGAGTGGGTGGGTCCGGCAGCCGAGCTGCAGGGACCGC
>JBNMOZ010000387.1:0-6097 GCA_051276005.1 Bradymonadia bacterium
ATGGGTGCGCGCTCGTTCATCGTGCGCGGCAAGGGCAACCCGGAGTCGTTTTGTAGCTGCTCGCATGGGGCTGGGCGGGCCATGTCGCGGTCCGAGGCGCGGCGCCGGTTCACGGTCGAGGACCACGTGCGCATGACCGAGGGCGTCGAGTGTCGCAAGGACGTCGACGTCATCGATGAGACCCCGGCGGCGTACAAGGACATCGACGCGGTCATGGCGGCGCAGGCCGACCTGGTCGACATCGTGCACACGCTGCGGCAGGTGGTGTGTGTGAAGGGGTAGGGCGCAGCCGAAGGGTCGATCAGCGCGGGGCGGGCTGGCTCGCGGCGCCGCCGAGCTTACCGGTGGTCGCGGGGGCAGCCTTGGCGGGGGCGCCCAGCTTGCCGGTGGTCGCGGGGGCGCCCAGCTTGCCGGTGGTCGCGGGGGCGCCCAGCTTGCCGGTGGTCGCGGGCGCAGCGCCCAGCTTGCCGGTGGTCGCGGGCGCAGCCGACTTGGGCGCGAGCTTGCTCGTGGTCGCGGGGGCCTTAGACGCTGGGGCCTTCGCCTTGACCGCCTTGCCCTTCGACGCAGCAGCGGCCTTCTTGACCTTCTTGACCGGCGCGAGGCTCGGATCGAGCTTAAGGGCGTACGCTTCCATCCGGCTGTTCAGCCGCGCCAGCTTGGTCTTGGCGTCTTCGCCACCCGCCTTGACGATCGTGTCCTTCTCGGTGCTAAAGCTCGCGAGCTTCGCTTTGATGGCCGTCGCCATGACCGGCTTCTTCGCGGCCACAGCCTCGATGGTGTCGGTGTTCTTCTTGAACCGGTTCTGCTGCGTCTCAAGCGTGGTGCCGCAGGCCGCCAAGCCGAACGTCATCAGCAACATCAAGCAGAGGGTCTTGAGGCCGAGAGTCTTCACAGTGAGAGTCTTCACATCGAGTGTCTTCACGTAATCTCCTGCAGATTGAGTATCGCTCAATTGCGATCTTTGGCGCCGTATACCATCTTTTCGAACTTATCGGCCTGACTCGCGACGAAGTAAATCGCGCGGATCATCTCGTCGGGGTCGGCTGTCGAGAGCAGCTGGGTCTCGGCGATGATCACCGCGTCGCCTCGCAACGCGAAGCCGCCATATGGCAGCTCGGCGTTCTGCTGGAGCAGGTACCAGGGATCGCCCACGTCCTTCTTCTCGCAGACGTTGCTCCAGATCCACAGCAGGGGGTGGTTGTCGGGATCGTAGGCCGACGTGACCTGGACCACCTGCGAGCGGCCGGCCTCGGTCGGCACCTCGACTCGATGATCGCCGTTGGGGTCGGTCACCATCTGCCAGCCGTGGTTGGTGGTGATGGAGTGCATCAACGTTTGGAGGTCGGACATGTTCACCATCCAGCAGTGAGGTGGAGAGCCGCGGGCATCGTAGATCTGGCGCAGCGTCGATGGAAGGTCCGTCTTGGCGCACCACGACTCTGCTATTCGGGCATTCGACCGATGATGTAGAGATGCCGGTCGCCAATCTCGACGACGTCCAAATCTGTCAAGCCGGCGATGTTGAGCTGTGCGCGCACCTCTTGGGCCTCGAACGCGGCGTGCAGCGATGCGTGAAAGTCGTCGCGCAACACTGGTGGCGCATCGGCCGCGGTCTCTTCGGTCAGCCTGAGGGCATCTTCGGCGGTGGCCGGTCGGCGCAGATCAGCCACGAATACGGGGGCGCCGGGCGCAGCGCAGCGTCGGATCGTGCTCCACAGCCCCTGGGGATCATGCAAATGATGCAGCAAGCTGTTGCTGACGATGGCCACGAAGTGCTGCGAGGGCAGGGCGTCGGTCGGCAGGAAGTGCCGCTCGAACTCGACGCGGTCCACCCCCTCTTTGGCGCAGCGATCGCGGCCATGCGCCATCATCGCCTCAGAGCCATCTACCGCCCGGATCATGCAATGCGGCAACGCTTTGGCCAGGGGGATCGCGATGTTGCCGGGCCCGCAGCCGAGATCGACCACCTCGCCCGCAAACTCGTTGCCGAAGCGCGCCACGAATGTATCAACGAAGCGCTGATCTGACGCGGAGAAGTCTGCATGGGCGTACGCCAGCGCTTGGGCGTCGTCGTCCATCAGTTCAGGTTCAGGGGTGCGCTTCATCGGGTCTCCTTGCGCCGGCGGGCGCGACGGCGTTGCGGCAACGACGCGTCCCAGCGGCCATACCATGTCGCCTCGGGCCTAAACAGATAGGGGTCGAGGATGGGCAATGGGTCTCGGTGTTTGCCGTCTTGGCGCAGCTCGAAATGCAGATGCGCGCCGGAGCTCTTCACGCCGGTGCGCCCGACCGTGCCAATGCGCTGACCCGCTTCGACTTTGTCGCCTGTTTCGACGGTGTACGTCGCCAAGTGCATGTACGCCGAGGTGCGAGTCTGGCCGTGGTGGATCATCACGAACAGGCCGCCCGGCCCCATCGTCGACGATCGCAGCGCGCGGGCCTCTTTGAAAGGCAGGCGCTCGCTCGCGGTGCCGCGCGGCCAGTCTACGCCCGCGAAGAGCACTTTGCCGGCGGCGACCGCCCGCACTGGCTCGCCGCCAGAGCTGTCGAAGTCGATGCCCTTGTGTTTGCGCTTGCCGTTCGCGCGGGGCTTGCCGAGGCCCGAGAACACCTTGCGCGGTTGCGCGTCCAGCGGCGCCCGCAGGGGCAGGGGCTCCCCAGGATTTTCGGCGCTCGCCGGCCAAACTGCGGCCGGGAGAGCGGGTGGCAGCGCGTCGAGGTAGTAGCCAATCAAGCGGCGCCGGGCGCGCAAGACGCGGTCTTCGGCCCCGGCATCGCGCACCCGATCACCCCAGACGACGTGGCTCGTGAAGTGGCGATGTGGCACCGAGCCGAACACCCCGTCGTTCTGCGGGCACTGTGCCTTCGCGACGGCCAGAAGGACGGCGGTCCACTCGATGTTGTTCTCTTGGCGCTTGAGCTGCCTGGCGGAGAGCCGCGAGGGCACTGGGCGGGTGTGTTCGGTCCAGCGCAGCGCGGCGGGTGGCTGCCCTGCCAGCGGCTGACCGGCAACGATCGGATCTGCGGGCGGTCGTTGCAACACGTGGAAGCGATACACCCAGCCATCGCCATCGGCAGCCTTGTGCACATGGGCCCGGTGCATCCGCACGTGCACGCCGCCCAGCCCCACGCCAAACGCGATCTTGCGATGGGGCAAGCAGCGGCTGGAACGATAGATCACCGCCGCCAACAGAAACGGGTCGACGCCATGCGCGGCGCCGTGCTCGACGAACCACGCGGCAAATTGCCGGCGGCGTTTGGGGCCCATCCAACCGCAAAGGCGGGGGAGGGCGGTCGCGAGGCGCTCGACATCTATGACCGTGGGGGACGCCGTTTCAGCGGGCCAGCGGTGCAAGTCGGTCAGCCCTTTGCCCTTGGGCTTCATGGCCTTGACGCCGAGGCGGCGGCGCGGCTTGAACGGCGCAGGGGGGGCGTTGGCGACGGGGGCCAGCGTCGGTGGCGACCAGGCAGGCGCCGTGGGCGGCGCGAGCAGACTGACAATGATGAGGAAGAGTGGGGTCACGCCGCGGCACGCTCGCACGCGATCCGCCAAGCGTCAATCTGGCTTTACCGAAGGATGCTGTTCGGGGGGGCTGCGGCGAGCCGCGTGGCGCCTCTCAGTTGGCGGTGGCCTGGGCGACGCAGGTGTTGAAGGCGGTCTCGTCGCCCGCCACCCGACCGCAGCCGTTGATCGCGTGAGCGATGCCCGGCTTGCGACCTTGAGCGGCGTGGCGCACGCACTTCAGCAGGCCTTCGGGGCTGCGCGTGTTCATGCGGCAGGCGTCGATGGCCGACGACAAGTTCACGGTGCTGGCGGCCGCGGCCGAGATGCATTGGCGACGGCTCTTATGCCAGGGCAGCGCCTGCGTGCACGCGAGGACCGCGGGCGAGAGATCGATCGCGCTTCGGGCGCCAATGCCGATGCAGTCGAGCTGAGCGTCGGGCGCACCAAACGCGTTGCTGCACGTGTCGACCAGGCCCTGCGCGTTGGCCGAGGCGTAGGCGATGCGGGTCACGCAATCGAGCGCCATCGCGTCGTCGGCGAATTGTGCGCTGCACGCGCGCACGCCGGCTGAGGGGTCGACCCGCGCGACTGCGGCCCGGCGCACGCAGTTGAGGCGGACGCTGGCGTCGGTGAATCGGCCTGCACAGCCGCGCACGGCGCCCGACATGTCGGTGGTTGTTCGGCTGACTTCGCGCAAGCACTGGATGCGATCATGCTTGCCGTACCCGCCGCAGTCGACGACGACGGTCGCGCGGGTCTGCTTGCCGGTCTTGATCAGCGTCTGGCAGGTGTCTGCCTCTTTGCCATAGCGCACACAGGCCCCAAGAGCCGCTGCGTTCGAGACGGGCACCGGCGTCGGGAGAGGCTGGCTTGGCTTGGCGAGTTGACGGATCGGTGTCGACTTGGGTTCGACCTTGACAGCGCCAGTGCTGGCCGCGGCGCTGATCGGTCGCGTGAGCGTCAAGACGCTCACGCCGGCCTGCGCGAAGCCCTTGATGCGGGGGTGCTGCATCGCGAAGCGGACGGCGCGCGGGGTCTGGCCTTCGGGCAATACGATGTCGAAGCGTCCGGTGCGCTCCACGATGCCGGCCTTGCCGATGAGCGACTGACGCGCCAACGACAGCACTTCGGCGATGATGATCGGTCGAATATTCGCCCGCTGAACGGCCGTCCAGCTGGCTTGGCTCATCACGAATCGGACTTCGATGCGGTCTTCGAGCTGGACGCCTTCGAGCATGTCGAAGTTGAGCACGATCTGGGCCTTCGCCGCAGTCTTCGTGTCACTTGCCGCGCTCATGCTTGGCAACATGAACAAGCCCAGAATGCCCAAAATGACGATAGATCGCATAGGACCCCCATGTGCAGAAAGCGGAGTACGTGTACTGCGTTCTATGCTGTACGGAATCGAGGGTCGCGTCAAAAACTCGTGCGATGCCACGCGATGCGTCTGCTAAGCATCTGTATGTAAAGGTGTAAGTCGGTTAAGTCTGAACAGGTGGTCAGGTGTTAGTGGACCCGGCGTCGGCCCGCGAAACCTGAGTCGTATGGATAGAACCACAGCAAATCTGGCTCAGGGTGCTGCCAACAATACCAACCCGATCCGCTGTCGAAGCGCACCAACCACAGGCCAGCACAGCAGCCACCCAGACCGCGGACGGTGGTCTGCCACCGCTTGACCGCAGCGCGCATGCAGTGCTCTGCGACATCACGGCCGGCCCGTCGAGGTGCGGTGCGCTGGGTGAGCCGGTGGGCGTCGAACTGCGCTGCCGCCTCGGCGGTGACCTCGCGCAAGGCAGGGATCAACGCTCGGGCCTCGGCGTAGGCGAAGATGCGGCGGGGAGTCGACGAGGCCATACCCCATCCTATCGGGCGCGGGCCACTCTGCCCATCCCCACCGCTGCCCATCGCGATCTCTGGCGTGGGCCTTTACGCGCGTTCGGGCAGCCGCCAAGCTGGCGCCATGCAGATTCACGCCCCCATCGACCGCGTCCGAGTGCACCACCAGGGTGCGACCGTGATTCGTCGCGTCACGCTGGCAGCGCCCGCCGACGCCCTCACGATCATTGGCCTGCCGCTGTGTATGGCCGACGGATCAGTGCGCGCGCGGGTGCTCGACCAAACAGCCTGCGTCGCCGTTACGACGGGGGTCGGCTTGCATGTTCGGCCGCCCGAAGACGTGCCGGCACCGCCCGAGGCCGCGCTGCGCGACGCGGTCCGCACCCAGGGTGGCATCGAGCAGGCGATCGAGGCGTTGACGCAGCAACGCGCGCTCCTCGAACAGATCCCCGTGTTGCCCCGGGCCCCCAACGTCGAAGGCCGGGCGCCACAGCCGTCGCCTTTCGCCGCGCGGGTCGCACAGGCGCAGTTCATCACCGAGCAGATCGCCGGGTGGGACGCCAAGATCGAGGCGCTCAACGTCGACTTGCGGGCCGTGGTTGAGCGTGTTGAGGCCGCGCGGGCCGAGCTCGCGGCGTCGTCGACCGCGACGTCGACCATGGCGGCGCCCGTCACCAAGGCGGTGTCGGTCCTTTTGCGCGGCCATGCGGTTGGGCCGATCGAGCTCGAGATCGAGTACCGCGTGCCGGGCGC
>JBNMOZ010000388.1:0-6097 GCA_051276005.1 Bradymonadia bacterium
CTCTGAGCCCATCACCTCGACGCCGTCATAGCCCGCGTCCTTGGCAAGCTCGGCGCAGCGAATGAAGTCGTTGATGGTGCTGCGCACGCCTCGCCGCGAGAGCGCGCGGGGTCGAAACGGGCTGATCGGCGACTTGATCGACGAGGGCGCAGCGGCCAGCGGCGTATACGCGTAGCGCCCAGCGTGCAGAATCTGCAGGCAAATGCGGCCGCCCTCGGCGTGCACCGCGTCGGTCACCGCCCTGTGCTTCCACGCGTGGTAGCGGTTCATCAGCTTGGCGGCCAGCGGCTTGACCTCGCCCGAACGGTTCGGCGACACGCCACCGGTGACGATCAGGCCCACGCCGCCCGCGGCGCGCTCGGCGAAGTAGGCCGCGAGCCGGTCGAGCTGGCCGCGTTCCTCTTCGAGTCCGACGTGCATCGAGCCCATGAGGACTCGGTTCTTCAACGTGACATGGCCCAGGTCGAGGGGCGCCAGCAGGTGGGGATATGCGTTCATGGCGCGACGATCGCACCGGCGTGCTTTGGCGGCAAGCGGGCTGGCGATCGGGCAGGCTGCTGGCAGCGCGGCTGAGCGCCGATTCGCACCCGCAGTTCAGCAAGCGGCGGCTCAGGTTGCCCGAGGTCTGCTGCGCGGGGCTGTCGCGATTGGCGCGGCTGCGCGCGTTGCGTTCGAGCCGGACCTAGACCGAGCAGCCAGCGGCCTTGAGCCGTGGGTGGGCGAGCGGGCTCAGGCCAGGAGGCGCGTCTTGTAGTTGCCCAAGGCTGTGGTGCCCTGAAACACGATGCCGTTCTTGAACACAGAGAAGCGCGTCGACGAGTCCTGCAGCGATCCGATGTTGTTGATGCCCCACTCGGTATAGCTGTTGGGCCTGACATCGCAGCGGAAGTAGATCGTGTGCCCGCAGCTGCTCTTGTCGACGCGCACGACGGCGTATTGCAGCAGCTTGCCGCTGTTGATGATGGCCGAGATCATATCATTGGGGGTGGGGTGACCTTCGATGACCGTCGCGAGCTGAATCGCGCCGATGTCGACGCCAAACGCCGGCTTGATGCCGCCGAACTTGCCCGAGACGGTGCCCACGCCCGAGCCGACCGCGCCCAGCCCCGTGGCGCCGGCGCCCAATGCCGAGACGCCACAGTTGACCAGGTGCGCGCACGCCATCTTGGCCACCCGCATCTTCGAGGAGTCGACGCCGCGATATGCGAGCAGCTTGAAGCCCACCTGCGTGCCTTGGGCGTTCTGCCAGAACGGACACGCGAAGACCGACCAGCGCGCGAAGACGCTGTTCTTGATGCCTTTGGCTTTATAGATGAACTTGAAGAGGCGCATGAGTTCGTCGGGCGTCATCGTTCACTCCAACCGTCGTGTAATGACAGTGTGCGCGGAAGCTGTGCGCACTGTCTAGCCAGATGCAGCCCGTCACACAGAGGGCTATGCCTTGAGGCCGCCCCAGAAGGAACCACACCCATCACGCAGCCCTGTCGACATACCCAGCTGGTCGAGTTCGATCCCACTCGTCAGTTGACACCTGCGTCTGCCGCGCTCTGGATGATAAGACGCAACACGGGAGACTGCATGTTCTCGGCCTTCAGTAAGATCTTCGGCGCGCCCAAGGCAAAGTCGGCCCCCGCCCCCATGGAGAGCTACGCCGAATGGTGCGTGGCGCACCCCGACGACGCCAAGATCCTCGCGGCGGAGCGGCCTCGTGGGCGACACCTGCGCTGCCATCGGCACGACGCCGATCTGGTGACGACGCTGGGCTATCGATCGCGGATGGACTGTTTGCCGTCGAGCAGCTTCATGGACGCCGCCGCCGAGAACCCGTTCTGTCTGGATGTCGAGGAGCACCGGCATCCCCTCGCCACGAGCAACCCGACGCGGCTGATCTTCTGCGAGGCCTGTGAGGCCGGGATGCGCGCGCGGCTGGGATAGGCGGAGCGAGGCGCCGCGAGAGTCGCGTCGCCGGCGCATGCTGGGTACCAACGCCCCGAACAACCCTGCTGAGACGGATCGGCCTGAGGACCCAATGACGGTGAGCACCGACGAAGTCCCCTACGTGATCGGTCAGCACGAGGGCATCTGGGCGGTCTACAAGCCAGCGGGCATGGCCGTGCATCCGACGGCCGACGGCGCGGCGCACTTGATCACATGGCTCGACGCTTCAGACTTGCCCGAGGGCACGCGGCCCATGCATCGCCTCGACTTGCCGACCTCGGGCGTCGTGCTCTGCGGCGCAGATCCTGAGGTCGTACGTCAGGTCCAGGTTTGGTTCGCAGAGCGCCAGATCGAGAAGCGCTACCGGGCGCTGGTGACGGGCCGCACCCGCAAGAAGGGGGTCATTCGCAAAAAGCTCCCCAACGCGAAGCGCAAGGGCCCGCCGGTCGAGGCGCTCACCCGCTGGCGGACGCTGCGGTGGCTCGGCCCCGCGTCCTACCTGGAGGCGCGCCCCGAGACCGGCCGCAAGCATCAGATTCGGCAGCCCCTCAAGGGCATCGGGCACCCCATCGTGGGGGACACGCGGTACGGACCGCGGCGATGCAAGCCGGTGCCGGGGTTTCCCGGTCGGCTTTGGCTGCACGCGATGCAGCTCACGCTGCCCGATGGCACCGTCTTCGAGGCGGCCCGAGGCGCTGCTGCGAGATCCTGTTCAGCTGCGACGGGATCGATGCTCTCGCGCCGCGCTTCGAGCACCGCGTTGCGCACGATTGTGTTGGCTTCGTCGAGCCCGGCGCGGGTGATCAGCTCTTCGAAGGCGACCGGATAGCGTTGGTGTGGCTGCAGCGCATCAAGCCGAGCGCGCAGGCTCTGTCGGCGCGATCGACGCCACCGCCGACTCTCAAACCACTCGAGGACCCGCTCGACCATCGCGAGGGAGTCGGGCACCGCAGGGGCGCTGATCGCCGCCCCCACGACGAAGATCGTAGGCGTCTTGGAGACCACCAAACGGTCGAGCAGGTCTTCTTGGCTGTGAAACACCTCAGCGCTCCACGCGCGCGCGAAGCGCCTCGAACCCGTCTTTGCACGCCGGCCGAATACTCATCCGAATCGCCTGCTCCAACCACACCGCGATCGCGGGCCGCCCTTCGAAGACCACCGTTGGATCGTTGAAGTACCGCAGGTCGTGGCGCAGCTGATCGAGCGGATTGCCAGCGCCGGTGATGCTGCGTTCAGTCCGCTTGTCGAACCGCCCCATCAACACGCTCCGCCGACCGGGCAGATCTTCGTCGAGGGCCCAGTCGATCACCTGATCCAGTTCGGCTTCGGTCAGACAAGTTGGCGGCAGCGGCCTCGGCTGCTGACCGGCCAACTCGGGCAGAACCACGTGCACATCGATGCCCTTGTAGACCTGCGCCCGCCCCGGCACGACCGCCTTCAACCCATCGAAAATATGCCCGTACTTCGCGGCAATCTTCGCCGCGTCGTCTTCATAGAACGTCCACAAAACGTCCGTGCCGGCCTGGGTGTCATACGCCAAATCCCAGAGCGCCTTGGAGATCGCGTCGTCCCACCCGCCGTAGCCCAGAACCGCCACCGTCTTCTTGCGACAGACGCTCTGCAACGACTGGTGCAAGCGCGGACGATCACTCGTCAGCTGGGTCGCGGTGTGCAGCGTGTCACCCAGCCAGTAGCCGTGCATATGCACCACGTGTGCGCCGAGGCCGTGCGCCATATCGAGGCCACCGTCGACCTTCAAGATGCTCGAATAGCACTGCCCGCCGGCCTCGCGGATCGCGATCTCGATCAGCGGATCAAAGTTGGTCGTGATGACCGTGATGTTGTCTTCGCGCGACGCGATCCACCGGCCCAGCGCTTCGACGCCGGGGGTGAGCTGCCAACCGTCGAGGTCGTTCTCGGTGGCGCGATCGGCCGCACCGTCCTTGCGCAGGCGCGCTTCGAGGACGGCCTCGCGGATGACCCGGTTGGCGCCGTCCACGCCGTACTGAACGAGCACGCCAAAGGCATGCTGATCGCCGACCCGATGATCAGCACTGGATTCGTCGCCGCGTCGAGCCGGTCGAGGAGGATGTCTGCGTCGGAGTATTCGATTCGATGGGTGCCCATGTCGAGCAGAGTGCCACATCCGGTGGCCTTGGCGTAGAGGCCCCGATCACACCCACCGATCCCTATCGCAACAAACCCTTCGGCGCGCGTCCCAGGATCCCCTTCGACAGGGTGATCGCGCTGCCGGCGGCGCGGCCCGCGGCGTTGAGGCGGACGGTGCTCGATCCGCCGCCGCCCCAGCTCATGCCGCGCTTGGCATGCTCCACCCGCGCGAAGTCTTCCGCGAACTGCACGGCCTCGGGCCCGCCCTCTGCGGTGGACTTGGCCTGGGTCAATGACTCGCGCAGTCCAATCGCGGCGGAGTTTCGAAACGACGCCCGCTCAGACGCAGCGCCCGGACGACGGGCCGCGCGCCACTGGCGCATGTGCTCGGCGCAGCGCGCTTCGATGCGCTCGGTGGCCACTGTGTATAGCCAAGCGGCGGTGACCACGTCGGCATGGCGACCGAACAGGTGCATGCCGGCATAGCCCGAACTGTGCAGCGCGAAGACCTCGCTGAACGCAGCCACGCTGAAGGCCACGCTCACCTTCCAGGGCAGCCGCTCGCCGACGTGGATCCACTGATCGCAGAGCTGCTCGCCGAGGTCGCCCGGCAGCTCGACCTGGTAGCCGCCGAGGCCGTGGGTGACGATCAGATCGTTGGCGCGTGCGGCGGCGGTGCGACCCTCGGGGGTACCGCGCTGGTCGTGGGCGAGGGCGCGCAGCTTCTGCACGCGGCGCACGACGACGGCGGCTTGGGCCTCTTCGGGGTGCACGGCGGTGGGGGTCGGGCGGCGGGCGAGGGCGGCGCGGATGCCCGTTGCGATCCAGCCGTCGACGATGGGGCTGGCCTGGGGCACCGCCTGGCGCGCGCTGGCGAAGTACTCGACCCCGAAGACCGCCCCGGCCAGGTCGACCAGCGCCGTCTTGAACTGCGGACCGTGGCCTACGCCGACGCCGCAGACGATGTGGGCGAACTCATGGACGAGCGTGGCCGCCGCCTCGGCGCGGTCGGCGTTGGGGCATGTGGTGACGACCATGCGCGTCGCTCGACCGTCGCGGCGCAGGTGCACGCGGCCGGTGACGAACCCCTGCTTGGGTTGGGTGCCTCGACGGATGATCAAGGGCAGCGCGGGCAGCCCCAAGTGGGCGCGGATGCGCTCGAAGTCTTCGCGGATCGCGCTCGTGGCCAGGGGCGCGTCGCTGGCTTCGTCGGTGGTGGGTTCCGCGTCCCCGTCGTCCTCGGCCGGGGTTGCCGCGCCGATCACCACGTCGTCGTCGTCCGGCAAACGCCCCAACGGCTGGGTCGGGGCGGCGGGGGGCACCCACGGGAAAGGCAACCCATCGACCTGCAGCGGCCGGGCGCTCTCGAGGGCGCGCAGCAACCGTCGACGGCTTTGGCCCTTCACCGCGAGGACGCCCGCCGGTTGAACCAACGTCAGCCAACGCCTGACCCGCGTCAGCTGAGCGAACTCGGCCCTGGGCAGCACCCGCTGCGCCGCGCGATACCCATTTTCAGGCAGCACGATCAGCCAACAGCCCACCGGCAGGTCGACGCCAAACTCAGCGGCCTCTTCTGGGGTCCATTTCACCGCGGCGCCGTCCACGCCATAGCCCTCGAAGAACTTGGTGACCGTCGCCGCCGCGTGCTCTTTGGGCAGAATCAAACGGTCGTCGGTTGTGGTGCTCAACGCGCGCTTGCTCATCTTCGCTCCCATCGCGGTGCTTCCGTTTGCCAAGGCCTGGATTCAAGCGCAAGGGCGCTCATCAGGGTCGCCGATGAATTGGGTGGTCGCGTCGCGGGCGCATGCTTGGTACCTACGCCCCGAACAACCCTGCCGACGCCGATTGGCCCGAGGATCCCATGACAGTGAGCACCGACGAAGTCCCCTATGTGATCGGTCAGCACGAGGGCATCTGGGCGGTCTACAAGCCAGCGGGCATGGCCGTGCATCCGACGGCCGACGGCGCGGCGCACTTGATCACATGGCTTGACGCGTCAGACCTGCCCGAGGGCACGCGGCCCATGCATCGCCTCGACTTGCCGACCTCG
>JBNMOZ010000389.1:0-6084 GCA_051276005.1 Bradymonadia bacterium
GGTCGCCGACCTCTTTGAGGGGCTGGGCGAGAGAGCCGAGCTGGGGACGCTGCTGCGGCCCTGGACGACGCCGCCCTTTGAGGCGAGCGAAGATCGACTGCGGCGCGTGACGGTCGAGGGCCTGTCCTCGTCGGCGGTCGCCGGCAAGATCGGCGCGCTGACCCAGGGCTTCGTCGATCGATTCGGGTATGCGCCGCGCAGTCATCGCGCGTCGGGCGCGGGCCTCGATGGCGCCGCCGTGCAGACGCTGGAGCGGTTGGGCTACCGCGTCGACTCGAGCGTGACGCCGTTCTTGGACCATCGCGCGGCCGGGGGCAGCGATTGGCGCATGGCGCCCGAGGTGCCGTACTTCCCCGATCGCCAGCGCCCGCATCTGCGCGGCGCGAGCCCGATCCTCGAGGTGCCACTGACCGTCGGCTGGGACGCCCCCATGCCCGACGTGCTGGCGCGTGGCCTGACCCGCGCGCCCGATGCGGTGCGGCGATGGGTCAAGCGCGGCGTCTCTTTGCGGGCGCTCGACCCCTGGGCGGCCGATGTCGAGGTGCTGCGCGGCTTGAGCCGGGTGCTCATCGACCGCGGCCTGCCGGTGATCAACCTGAGCCTTGATTCGTGGGCGTTGACGGCCGAGACATGCGGTCGCCCGCCGGCGCGCTGCAAGGCCGTGCTTGGGGCGCTCGAGGAGCTGCTGCGCTATCTGGTCGACCAGCTCCGGTTGACCCCGCGCACGCTGACCAACTTCGCCGACTGGTATCTCAACGAGACCGCGACGCAGTAGGTCCTCGCACGCTGTCGTTCCCGCCACGCCCGATAATTCCCGGCGCGCTGCCGTTCCCCGCGCGCTCGATCCAGCGGCCATCGTCGAGCACCGGCGTGATAGCCTCCGCGCCCAGAGGGTTGCATGTCGAGATGGTGATTCCTGGCGGCGGTCATCATCGCGATCGTCGCCTGCGACGACGGTGAATCCGTCAACAATCAACACGGTGGCTTCGATCAGGGCGTCGGCCGCCCAGATGCGCGCTTATCTATCGACGCCCAGCCTGTCGATCGCGGCGCCGATGCGGCCGACGGGGCGGACCGAACGACGGTCGACGCGACCCTCGACGCGGGGCCCATGGCTGATGCCGATCGAACCTGCGCCGACGGCGCGTTGACGTGCCGGCCCGATGGGGCCCCGCGGTGGAGCGCTGCGACGGGCTCGACAATGACTGTGACGGCGTCGGCATCTGCCAACCGGGTGCGCAAACCTGCTTGGCCGACGCAACGGGTTTCGGCGCCTGCGTGGGCGCTGTAGGGCCCTCGGTCGAGGTCTGCAACGGGCTCGACGACAACTGCGACGGCGGCGTCGACACCGTGGCGGGCCGCGGCTTGCCCCGTCAGCGCGGGCTCGGGCGCTGCCGCCGGCTCGGGTTTCGACACTGCGATCCCCAAACCGATCAGCTCGCGTGATCGGTGCCGGCCCGGCGCGACAACCGCACCGGCGCAATTCGGGTCGCCGGGCAGGGCTGGGCGTCCGAAATCGACGCGAGCGTGGGCTTCGTCGGCGAGGATGCCTGCGGCGACACCGCCGACTTCGCCATCGACTTCGACGACCGCGGCGCCGACAGCAACGGCACCGATTGGGGCGAGGACGACGGCGCGCAGCGCTGCGGGCGCAGCGGCGTCGGCGCTGGGCAGTGGTTTGTCTACGCGCGTGAGGTGCGCGGCGCGGCGCTGGGGCGGGTCGCTTTGCTGGGCCCAACCGGGCTGCAAGCGCCCCTCGCGGCCGCCGGCTTCGACGTGGCGTCCTTCACCCTGGACGCCTTGCCCGCTGACATCGATCTGTCTGACTTTGACGTGGTCTTCTGAGGCCGCTTCTGAGGCCGCTTCTTAGGCCGCCTCTTGGGGCGGTGGGCCCGCGTGACGACCGGTCTGCGCGACGCGTTGACCCAGTTCAGCGCCCAAGGCGGCAGCGTCGTGACCGAGTATGACGGGCTGACCTTGCTGGCCGAGGCCCGTCGCGAAGGCATGCGCTGGCGGGCCGGCGCGCCGCAACCCTGGGGCTGGCTCCCGATCAGCGTTGGCGCGGGCAACGCGCGGGCGGTGGGCACCCCGATCACTGCGACCGCGCCCGACGACCCAGCCCTGCGCGGGCTGACGCCGAGCTTCTCGGCCCAGTCGGGCACCGAGTCGTTCTCTACGGTGTCTCCGGTGGATCAGGGCGTCGACACGCTGCTCACGCAGATCGCCACGTTCCCGGGCCTGCCGGGCAATCCGCAGTTCCCCAACGACACCCATCCGGGCGCGCTGCGCGGCGCGCGCTGTGGCGGCAACGTGCTCATCGCGCCCTTCGATTATCAAGACGGGGCGGCGATCCCCGCCGGCCAGCGCTTCATCGAGAACCTCGCCGCGACCGCAGCGTCACCGGCGCCCAACGGACGGGTGGATGTGTGTCCGCCGCCGCTGCAACGGGTGATGATCTGCGGGCGCGCCGATGTTGATCCGCGGGTCTTCCTGCCGGCCGATCGCGAGATGCCGGTGGTCGAAGGCTGCGCGCCGGACGCTCTGGTGCAGGCGCTCATGATCACCCGCAACGCCGAGGGCATCGATGGGGCCGCGTGCGCTGCGGGCTCTTAGGCCCGTCGAGCGCGGCGTTGCCGCTACCATTCTTCGCCGCGGATGCGCCAGAAGAGGCGCGCGGCGATGCCGCCGCCGATCAAGAAGCTGATGAACGAGAGGCCGGGCAGCCCAAAGAGCGTCCAGCCCATGTCATCGCGGGTGACCACGCCAACGAACAGCAGCGCCACGGCGAGGCCGGCCAAGACGACGCGGTTTGACCGCTTCTCGCGCGACTTTTCAAGCTCTTGCATCGCCGTGAAGTCGACGCCGATGTTGAGCTTGCCGTCTTCGATGTTGCCCAGGAATTCATGGGCCGTGACGGGGAATTGGCGGGCGAAGCGCGCGAAGGCCTGCAGGGTGTCGACGCTGGCCCGCATGACGCGCTCGGGGCTGTAGCGCTGGGCGATCAGCTTCTCGACGTGCGGGCGACACTCCTCGAGCAGATCCAGGTCGGGCGCGACGATCTTGCCGATGCCTTCGACGGTCATCAACGCCTTGAAGAACATCGTGTAATCGGCTGGGATTCTTACGTTATGGCGAATCGCGCCTTCGATGAGCGCCTTGATGATTCGGCCGAAATCGACCTCGGCCAGCGACGCATCCCGCAGGTGCATGTCCATCAGCTCGGCGACCTCCTGCTCCCAACTGGCGTAGTCGATCGGGCCCACCCGCACGGCGATCTCGTACAGCGCGCGCGCCACGCCCTCCTCGTTGCGCAGCGCCAGGTTGAGCAGCAGATCGGCCATGCGATCCTTCATCAACTGCGTCATGCGGCCGACGAGCCCGAAGTCGATCAACCCCAGGCGCCCGTCGTCGAGCACGAACAGGTTGCCGGGGTGCAAATCGCCATGGAAGAAGCCGTCTTCGAAGACCTGCTTGAACACCATGCGCACGCACTCGCGGGCGATGGCCTCCATGTCGTGACCACGACCGACCGCGTCGGTGATCTTGCGGCCGATCAGCCGCTCCATCACCAGCACCGTGTCGCTGGACGCGGCGCGATGCACCTTGGGGATGTGCACGGTGGGCCAGGCGGCGAAGTTGCGGTCGAAGCGCTCGAGGTTCATGGCCTCGTAGCTGAAGTCGAGCTCCTTGCTGATGGCGCGCTCGAACTCCTCGGCGATCGCGACGGGATCGAAGGCCTGGGCCTCAGGGATGGTCGCCTCGATCTGGCGCGCGACGAAGTGCAGGATGTGCAGGTCGCTGACGATGATCTCGCGGATGCCCGGCCGCTGGATCTTGATGACGACCTCTTCGCCGCCGATCAACCGGGCGACGTGCACCTGGGCGATGCTCGCGCTGGCCAGGGGCACCTCGTCGATATGCTCGAAGACGGCCTCGATCGGCTGGCCGAGCGCCGCGAGCAGGACCGCCTGGGCGTCGGCGAAGGGGATGGGCGCGACGTTGTCTTGAAGGGTCGCCAGCTCGTCGCACAGCGCTTGCGGCACCAAGTCCGACCGCGTCGACAGAATCTGTCCGAGCTTGACGAAGGTGGGCCCCAGCTCCTGGGTCGCCTGGCAGATGCGCGCCCAGACGGTCTGTCGCTCATCCTCGGTGGGTCGCTCCTTGAGCAACAGACTCAGGATCGCCTTGTCTTGCAGGTTCCAGGCTTCGACGACGTGGCCAAACCCGTAGCGGATCAAGACCGCGGCGATCTGCCGCAGCCGGCCTACGTCCTTGATGGCGGAGCGGGCGGCCCGCAAATTCGTATAGACAGCGCGCATGGTCGACATACGACGGACCTTAGCGCGATGCGAGGGCGCTGGCACGAAGGTTGATCTATATGGGGCTCAGTGCGCGTATGCGTACCACACGACTTGACGGCAGAGATGCCCGACGATGGCGTGCCCTGCGACCCCAATGATGGAGAAGACGCCATGCGTTTTATGATCCCCGCTCTCGTTTTGGTTTTGACCGGCTTCGGCCTGACCGCTTGCGGCAGCAAAGACGGCGGCGACGGCGCCGAGCCCAAGAAGGCCACCTTGAAGGTGCCTGCCGCGGCCAAGGGCGAGGCCCGCGGCATTTACGCCCAGCGCTGCGTGAGCTGTCACGGCAGCGAGGGCAAGGGCAACGGCCCGGCCAGCGCGGCGCTCAACCCCAAGCCGCGCAGCTTCGCGGACGCCGTTTGGCAGAAGAAGACCACCAATGAGCACCTGCGCAAGGTCCTCTTGGGTGGCGGAACGGCCGTGGGTCTGTCGGCGCTGATGCCCGGCAACGCCGACCTCAAGAACAAGCCTGACGTGATCAACGGCCTGATCCTGATGATCCGCGCACAGGGCGGCTGATCGAGCCCGGCTGTCCCACAAATGCTGGGCCGGCCGGCTACAGGCACGGGCCTCAGACACCGCGGCACCCTGCCGCGGTGTGGAATTTTGTCGCGCCGGGTTTCTCAGGGTCGCTGTTCAGCCCGAGCTTCGCGGGCGCAAGTTTGACCGCAGGCCGATCCCAGTCGACACAGCGGCAATCCAGCCGGAGGCCCCGATATCGACCCTCGCCGAAATTTCTCAGCAGATCACCGACGCGATTGAACAGCGGCGCGCGCTCGAGGTGCGCACGGTCATCAACGACGCAGAGCACGGCAACCGCACCCTCTTGACGCAAATCGACATGCTGACTGGCGACATCGAGGCGCGCATGCACCTCGACTGCGTGACCGGCGAGCTGGCGGGCCGATCAGCTGATCGCGCCCCACCGGTTCAGGGCCCATCGGATGGGGGCTGCGGCACGGCCTTGATGAGGCGCTCAACGTAGTCAGCCCCCTCTGCCGCGAGGATCCCCCGCACGACGCCTTGGGCATCCAGCAGCACCGTGCGGGGCAGGCGCGCCGTCTTGCCGTCACTCGCGCCAAACGCCTGCGCGACGGCGCCAAACTTGTCGACGATCACCGGCAGGCCCTGCAGGCCATGCGCCTTGAGGAACGGCTTGACCGCCTCTGCGTCCTCGCGAAAGTCGACCAGCACAACCCGAACGCCCGCCGCGTCGAGCCGGGCGCGGGCTGCGGCGATGCCGGTCAGGCCCTTCAGGCACGGCCGACACCAGGTCGCGAAGAACACCAGGGCATGCACCCGCGCGGTGGGGGTGGTCGCGAGCAGGCGCGTGCGGTTGAGCACCCGATCATCCAACGTCCAGCCGGCGAACCAGGGTGCGGGCTTGCCCACCTCGATGCCACCCATGCGGGGCAGCGTCGCGGTCACGGGCGGCGTGATCGCGACCGGCGTGATCGCGACCGGCGTGATCGCGACCGGCGTGATCGGGGGCGCTGCGAAGGCGAGCAGGCAGGAGGTCGTCATGCAGATGAGGCTAAAGAGGGTCGTCATGGATATCTGGCTATCGGACCGGGAAGACCGAGCGGACCTGTTCGGCCAGAGCGGGGGCGAGGCGATCGGCGGTGACTCGCGCTTTGAGCCGCCGACGCGCGTCGGCTTCGCTGCGCGGGCTCGCGCCGGCCAGCTTGGCGCCTCGCAGGTCGAGCATGGCCAAGCGCGCACC
>JBNMOZ010000390.1:0-6056 GCA_051276005.1 Bradymonadia bacterium
GCGCGCCGCCGGTCTGAAGCAGCTCGATGGAGATGGCATCGGGCGTGCGCACGAAGGCCATTCGCCCATCGCGGGGCGGCCGCAGGATCTGCACCCCCATCGACTGCAGGTGCGCGCAGGTCTGGTAGATGTCGTCGACCCCGAAGGCGAGGTGGCCAAAGTTTCGTCCGCCGTCGTAGCGCTCGGTCTCATCCCAGTTGTGCGTCAGCTCGATCTCAACGTCGGGCCCGCCCGGCGCCTTGAGGTAGACGAGCGTGAAGCGCCCCGTCTGCGAGTCGCGGCGCCGAGTCTCAATCAGGCCCAGCCCTTCACAAAAGAAGCGCACCGCCGCGTCGACGTCGAGCACACGCACCATGGCATGCAGATAAGTCGCAGTTGACCGGGTCATCGATCAGTCTCCCTGTCGGGGCTTGAGCACTTCGAAGGCACGCAGCTGCGCCACCAGATCGAGATCGATCTCGACCCCGCGCGCCTTGAGATCGGCCATCACGTCGAGCACGCGCCGGCCATCGAAGCTCTCGAGGTCATCGAACAGCGCGCCCGACAGCGTGATGGGATCCGTGGCGCTGTAGGCGAGCACGTCGACTTGGCCGTCGGCGCGCGGGAACACTTCAAGGTCACCCGCTGCGCAAAGCCGCTTGGGCAAAGGCCCCTTGATCACGGCATACGCCCTCTGCACGGCGGCGCACAGGCGGTCGAAGTTGGCGTCGCCAATTTGGCGCACGCGGCGCCAATCGAGCTGCGCGAACTCGGCAGCGCACGCCGAGTAGAAGCCCGCCGCGTCATCGCCATGCCGGCCCCAGTCGAGGGCGAAGAGCTGCTTGTCAGACTCGAAGACGTCGTCGACGCCCTCGGGCCAGCGCACGCGCCGCGCGACCCAATAGCCGACCACGCGCTCAAGCTCGGTGAACATGAGCTGCACGGTCTCCCAGAACGTCTGGCTGAGCGCGCCGCTCTCGTGTTTGCAAAACCAGGTGCTGCAGACGCCGTTGCGATCGCGCCAAACCCCGCATCGACCGTCATCGAGGTAATGCGGACAGCGCAGCGCAGCCGACCGACCAAAGGCGTCGTTTGAGACGATCGCGTCGTACGCGGCCTGGTCGGCCGCAGACACCTCAAGCCCCAGCGGGCTGACCCCGATGCCCATGTTCAGCCGCGCCAAGACGGTCTGGCGGCCCTCCTCGAGGCTGGTGTCGTTGAGAATACGACCCATCATGAAGTTGGGCAGCCGCGGCACGTAAGTGCAGCACTTCGAGCTCGGATCAAACTCGTTGCCCCCCACCACGTCGGGGGCGCACATCACGCAGTCATCGCAGGTGGCGCGCCGCTCTTGCGGCAGCGGACCGCCGCATAGAGTGCGCAGCCAATCGGCATACGGATCAGGGAGTGACATCAAGTCCTTGAACGGCGTGGAAGGCGCGCATAGCCTAGTCATTGCCGTGAATCGCCGCCACCTCTCCATTTCGTCCGCCGCTTGCGCGTTGATCTGGTGCGCCTCCAGCGCCGCCCAGGAGGGCGCGCGCGTTGACCTGTACAGCGGCCCGCTCGTCACCTCGGGGCGGGTGATCGGCATGGGCGGCGCCTTCCTCGCCATCGCTGAGGGCGCCGACGCGCAGCTGATCAACCCGGTCGCGTACACCATGCGCGCCCCGCATACGATCAACGATTGGTTCGACTGGGACGTCGCCCTGTCCCTCTTCAACGTCGGCGCCGAGGACGACACCGACCTCGACCAGTCGGGTCGGTCTGCGTTCGAGGACGCTGAGCTCGTGCAGCTCGGCTTCAACCTCAAGTTCGGCCGGCACGGCTTCGGCATGCTGGGCGTGCTGCAGAACTACACCATCTCGCGTAATCTCGAGGACGACGAAGAGGAGCTCGTCTACGGCCAGAGCGTGATCTCGATCGGCTACGCATACGCCGAGACCGCCTGGAGTTGGGGGGTCGCGCTCGTGGGTGGCAGCGCCCGCATTAAAGAACCCAACGCACCCGAACCCATCGCCCGACTCAGCGGCGCCGGGGTCATGGTCGGCGCCGTCTTTCACCCGCCCGACAGCCAATGGCGCTACGGCATCACGGCCCGTACGCAGAGCCTTGGCAAGGACTTCGAGGGCGATCAGTCGGCCCGCAACACCCTGATCCCGCAGTCGATCGTGCTCCCAGGCTCAATCGCCATCGGCGCAGCGCGCATGTTCGGACAGCGCCCGGCGACCGCCACAGGCTCCTTTGGAGAGGGCCCACCGCAGCCCATCCCACACGGCCGATACCTGCTCGTCGCGTCTGATCTGGTCATGACGGGCCCCACCGACAACGCGGTCACGCCGCAGGCCTTCTTGGACGCCGACCCCATGCCGACCGATATCCCGATCGCTCTCAGCCTGCGATTGGGCGCCGAGGCCGAGGTGCTCCCCGACCTGCTGCGCGTGCGCGCTGGCACCTACTACGAGCCCGATCGACTGGATCCGTGGGCCGGTCGCTGGCACATCACCAGTGGGGTCGATCTGGCGATCGACGTGTGGACGCGTTGGCGCTTGGGCGCCGTGATCGACGCCGCGGATGGGTGGCTGAACTTCGGGGTGGGCTTGGGCTTCTGGCGCTGAGCAGCGCGGCGCGTCAGGGCCGAATCAGGGCGCGACGCAGCGCTCGTTTTCGCACAGCTGACCGCCGCCGCAGTCGTTGTCGCGCACACACTCGGGGCTGGGCAACGGCGCGCAGATGCCGAACACGCAGCTGCCACCCGCCGCACACTCGCTGTTGCGGCGGCACTGGTTGATCGGCGGCACGCATTGGCCATCCTCGCAGCTGAAGATCGGGACGATCTGGCGGCATGTCTGGTCGTTCTGACAGGCCACCGGCGCAGTGCAGTTGCCGTTGATGCAGTAGTCGTCCGCGGCGCAGTCATCGATGTCGGCGCAGCGCCCGTCGGTGTTGATGCAAGTCTCGTCCTCGCAGATCTGGACGCCGTCGCAGTCAGAATCGCGACCGCAGAAGTCAGCCCGCGCTTCGCAGCGGCCCGCGCGGCAACGCTCGTTGTCGGCGCATTGGTCGTCGCGGATGCACTGCGGGTTCACGCAGCGGTTGGCCTGGCAGATTGAGATGTTTGGGCAGTCGGCGTCGGCGCCACACTCGGCCTGGGCGCAGCGGCCCTCCTCACAGACCTCGCCGGCCCCACAGTCATTGTCGCGGTTGCAGTTTTGCGCACGGCACAGCCCGGCTTCGCAGATCTCGCCGGCGCCGCAGTCGGGATCGAGGGTGCACTGTCGCTCCTGGCACAGCCCGCCGACGCACAGCTGATCGCCGCCGCATTGCCGCTGCGCCCGGCACCGCTGCCCGGCCACGCAGGCGCCGCCCTGGCAGATGGCGCCGTCGCCACATTGCTGGTCGTCGTCGCAGGCCGGCACGCAGAAGCCGTTGCGGCATTCGCCGCTCTGGCACTCGCCGTTGTCGCGGCAGCCGTCCAGGGCGAACGCCTCGATGGCCAAGGTGCCCTGCCCGCTCGACTGCCCGCCGAAGCCATCGACGATGACGAAGTAAGTGCCCGGCTCAGCGAACGCCAACTCGATGCGCGACAAGGTGCCTTCGCCGCCATCGTCGTTACAGGCCAACTCGCTGTTGGCGTCGTCGCAGCTGGTGCGCACGTGCAGCGCGGTGTCGTAGACGCCCACGACCTCGGTCATCTCCAGCACGAGGCGCGAGGCGACCCGCAGCTCGATTTGGATGACCTGGTCGGGCGAGTTCGCCTGGGCCGCGCAGGTGGCCGTGTAGGCGTTGGGGCGATCGCTCGTGTCGACCTCGACGGCCTCGGACGAGCCGCCCGCGATACGCACCACGGGCACCTCGGCGTCGCCCTCACAAACCGGCCCGTCTTGGCACACGCCATCGATGCAGGTCTCGCCTTCGGGGCAGTCGTTGTCGTCGCGGCACCCTTCGAAGATGCAGACGCCGCCCTGGCAGGTCTCGTTGGCGCCGCAGTCGGCGTCGTTCTGGCAACCGATGGGCATGCATTCGCCCATCTGGCAGCCCAACCCGTCGGGGCAGTTGGCGTCGTCGCGGCACCCGGGCACGCAGACGTCGTCATCACAGATGAACGTCAACGGGCAATCGACATCGCCACGGCAGGAGCCGGGCTGATCGGCGCATTCGCCCTCGACGCACAGCTGGCCGGCGCGGCAATCCAGGTTGATGCGGCAGACAGGCAGCTGCTCGACGCATTGGCCCGCCTGGCAGGCCTGCCCCTGGGGGCACTCGGCGTCGTTGGCGCAGCCCGGGTCGGGCCGACAAAAGCCAAACTCGCAGACTTGGCGCCGCGGACAATCGTCATCACGGGCGCACTCGGGCGGCGGGATGAAGATGCACGAACCGGCGATGCACGCTTCGTCTTCGCCGGGGCAGTCCGCGTCGTTGATGCACCCGCCCGGCGTCGCGCAGATGCCGTTGTCACAGATGTTCTCTGGCAGCGGACAATCATCGGCGTTGCGGCAGAAGAACGGCGGCACGCAGCGCCCGGCGGCGCAGGTGAAGTCGGCGTCGCAGTCGTCATCGCCCCGGCAGACCGTCGGCACGCAGACGCCCGCGTCGCAGCGCTCATTGCCGGCGCAGTCGTTGTCGCCGAAGCAATCTGGCCGCGGGCGGCACAGGTTGGTGCCCAGGTCGCAGAAGTCCTCCGCCTCACAGCCGCGATCGTCGCGGCAGAAGTCGAGCGGGCGACAAAGGTTGCCGATGCACCGCTCTTGGCGCGCGCAGTCCTGGTTGTTGCGGCACTGCACGTCGTCGACGCACTCGCGGCTGAGGCCGTCACAGACCTGGCCGTTGAGGCAGTCTTCGTCGTTGCCGCAGCGGCCGGTCTCGACGCACAGGGTGTCGATGCACGAGAACAGCGCCGGGCAGTCGCCGTTGACGCGGCACTCGCCTTCGAAGATGCACAGCCCGTCGAGGCAGTTCTCGCCCAGCGGGCATGGCCGGTTGGGGCCGCATTCGCCCTGGGGCACGCATAAGAAGTCGACGCAGCCGTTGCCCGGCGGGCAGCCGTCGGCGTCGAGGCACTCGCCCGAGAACACGCACTGGTTGCGCACGCACTCAAAGCCGCGACCGCAGTCGACGTCGTTCTCACACTCGATGTCGGGCACGCAGACGAAGTCATCGCATACCAGGGGGTTGGGGCAGTCGCGATCGCCACGGCACTCGCCCGCGAAGATGCACTGACCGCCGCGGCATTGCTCGCCGGGGCCGCATTCTAGGTCGCCCAGGCACTCGGGCTGGCACTGGTTGTCGCGGCACACCAGGATGCCGCCGCACTCGTCATCGTTCTGGCATTCGCCATTGGGCGCGCAGCGGCCCTCGACACAAATCTCGTCGTCGGCGCAGGGGCGGCCGGGGCCGCACTCTTGGTCGGGCGCACAGCGGAAGTCCTCGCAGGCGAAGCCGAGCGGGCAGTCCTGGGCGCGCCGACACTCGCCAGCGAACGTGCAGGTTCCACCACGGCAGACCTCGGCCGGCCCACAATCGGCGTCACCGCGGCACTCGGGGGCGGGTACGCAGCGGTTGTCGTCACACACCTCGCCGGCGGCGCATTGCTCGTCGACCAGGCAGCCCTGAGCGACGCAGATTCCGTTGTCGCACACCGCACCCGCGCCGCACTCGGCGTCGTTGCGGCAGCCGGGCTCGCCCGGAATGCATTGACCGAACAAGCACTGCTCGCCGCGGCCACAATCGGCGTCGTTGAAGCAGTCAGGCGGGGGCAGCGGGATGCACGCGCCAAAGACGCAGTCGACGCCGGCGGGGCAGTCGCGATCGTCTTCGCATTCATTGCCGATTCGGCATCGACCCGCGTCGCAGGTCAACGGCTGAGGGCAGTCGCCATCGACGCGGCAGTTGAAGTCGGGCACGCATTGGCCGGCGAGGCAGAACACGTCGGGTCCGCAGTCGCGGTCTTCCTGGCAGCCGTCGAGCACGCACTGGCCGAACTCACACTGCTCGCCGTCGCCGCAGTCGCGGTCGCTGGCGCAGCCCTGCACTTCGCAGGCGCCCGCGACGCAGCGGTTGCCGGGTGGGCAGTCGCG
>JBNMOZ010000391.1:0-6052 GCA_051276005.1 Bradymonadia bacterium
ACAGTCGTCGACCTGGGTGGTGTGCGGCGGGCATCGCACCGCGTCTTCGGGCGCACAGATCGGGAAGATGCCGTCGTTGTCTCCGTCACATTGATGGCAGGCAGCGCCCGGTGGGCAGTCCTCGACGCGGATCATGCCTTCGGGGCACACGTCACACGACTCGCAGGCGATGCTGCCACCGCAGTCTGAGAACTCAAAGCAGCTCCCATCGTTGGTACACAGGTCGACCTCGTACGTGCCGTTTGGGCAGACGAACCCGGCGCCGGGTGGGCAGGTTTGGCAAAGGACGCTGGTGCCGCACACGGTCAACGTCTCGCAGATCGCGCTGCGCTCGCAGGCCTCGACCTGATCGTAGCCCGGCGGACACACGGGCACAGCGCAGCAGTCCGGTTCAGGCTCGGGCGCGGGCTCGGGCGCAGGCTCGGGCGCAGGATCGGGCGCGGGCTCGGGCGCGGGCTCGGGCGCAGGCTCGGGCGCAGGCTCGGGCGTGGGCTCAGGCAGTGGGATCGGATCGCCAGGCAAGGCGGCGTCCTCGACCTGGGCATCGCCCAGTTGAGCATCCAGCTGCGCGTCAGCGGCGTTGGCCTCGGGATCGTCCGCGGTGGCGGTCGACTTGATGCAGCCGCTCAACCCGAGGGCGAGCAGGGCGAGCGTGGTCGGGAAATATCGATACATGGAGCCTCCTACAGCGGCGTTCTGCAGCACCCGTGCCGGCCGCAAATGCTTGAGCGTGGCCGTATCCGAGAGCGACCCCTCGAAATTCCGCGGCGAGAGCGGTAGCATTTCATGGTACGCAACCTCACCCACCATCATGACCTCATAGGATCAAGGCGCGCGGCTTCGATGCGCGCTCGTTTCGGCACCGTAAGCCCGACAAGACGCAGCAGACGTAGTAGGCTGCCGCCGATCACCCGCCTTGAGGAGTCCGCATGAGCATCCGCGTCTATCTGCTCGAAGATCACACCATCGTCCGCCAAGGCCTGGTCTCGCTGCTCGAGACCGCCGACGACCTCGAGGTTGTCGGGCAGTGCGGCGACGGGCGACGCGCCCTCGACGAGATCCAGGCGCTCAAGCCCGACGTGCTCATGAGCGACATCGCGGTGCCCGGCCTCAGCGGCCTCGAGGTGGTCAAGCGCCTGCGCGACGCCGGCTCGACGGTGCGCATCGTGATGCTGTCGATGTATCACGATCCCGAATGGGTCAAGCGCGCCATGGACGCGGGCGCCAACGGCTATCTGGTCAAGGGCACCGGCGTGCGCGACCTGCTCAAGGCCGTGCGCACCGTCGCCGGCGGCGAGACGTTCCTGTCGCCCAGCGCCACCCGCGCCTCGCGCACCGAGGAGCTCACCGGCCGCGAACGCGAAGTGCTCACGCTGCTCGCTGAGGGTCACACCAGCAAAGAGATCGGCAGCGTGCTGGGCATCAGCTCGCGCACGGTCGAGCATCACCGCGCGCGCCTGATGACCAAGCTGGGCATCAACGACGTCGCCGGCCTGACGCGCTACGCCGTGCGCACCGGGCTGGTCGACCTCAACCTCAAGTAGCCCAGCTCAAGCCGCGCAACCCAAGCCGCGCAACCCAAGCAGCCCTTGCCATGAAGTAGGCCCATGCCGCGTCCGTACCGCCTCAGCCGTCGCCGCCGCATGCGCCTGTTTGGCAACGCCGCGGATCAGTTCTTCAATGGCGTCGAATGGTTGGCGAGCCCGACCGGCATCGCGGGCCTGGGCCTGCAGGTCGGCGCGGCGCTCACCCGGCTCATTGTCGATCAGGCCACGGCGCGCTTTGAGGCGGTCGTCGACCAGCCCATCGGCGTGATGGCGGCCGGCTATGACGTGCCTGGCCCAAGCGCGGTGCGGCGCTGGTTTGCGGATCCCGATCCGCCCGAGCTGGCCAACCAATTCGCGCCTGAGATTTTGCGCGACGAGTGGCAAGAGCTCCAGACTATCCACGCCATCGTGCATGAGATCGAGGTGCTGCGACGCCCCGTCCTGCGACAGATCTTCGCCACCGAGCTGGCCGACAACGACTGGCGCGCCATCGTGCAGCGCTACCCCGAAGCCGCCGATCAGCTGCGCGCGTTGACGAGCAACGCGAGGGTGCGGTCTGCCCTCAAGGACTGGTGGACGTTGCTCAGTGGGGGCGGGCCGGAGCGCACCAACGCTGAGGCCCGGGCGCAGCTCGAGGCCCATTGGTTGGGCATCCGCGACCTCATCCTGGATGATTTGACGTGATGCGCCTCATCGCATGTCTCGTGGTGCTGAGCGGCTGCGGCGCCACCCAGCTCGAACGCGCCAAGGATCATCGCCGAGCGGCCCTCGCTGCCCAGGCCGCGGGCGACATGCTCACCGCCAACGCCGAGACCCAGGCGACCGTCGACGCCGCGAAGAAGAGCCGCAAACAGGGCGATGGCGCCGACGCTCAGGCCTGGATCCTTCAGGCTTGGGGCCACCTGGCGCTGGGCCAGATCGGCGACGCGCAGCCGGCCCTCAAGTCGGCGCTCAAGGCGCACCGCGGCGGCGCCCCCAACTGGCAGACGCGGGTGCTGATCGCGGCGCAATGCGCCTTCGCAGATGAGAACAAATGGTGGCACTTCGCGGCCCTTTGCCACGATCACCTGCTGTCGCGATTGGGCGAGAGCGGCGACGGGCTGCAGGCGTTCGCGTTGGAGGGCTTCGGCAACGCCAACGCCCGCTACGAGATCAGCTACGCCCAGCTCGTCACCTATGACGATCCACTGTTCAGGCGTGCGTTCGAGGCAGCGCGGGCGCATCCGTTGAATGGCGATTTGGTCGCGATCCTGGCGAAGCGTCTACAGGCGCTGTGTGACGACCCCGGCTTCTACGTGCAGATCTCGGGGTGGCGGGCGTTGCAGATCGACTTGCTGCGGGCGGCGAAGGGCATCGACAACTTCACGAACGACGCGCGGCGCAAGACGGTGGCCGCGGACTTGGCGCGGGCCGAGCGCAAGCCATTGTGTGGTGGAGCGAAGCCGCCGGTGATGCAGCCCTGAACCTGATCTGAGCTGACCTACCAGGTCACCATCCGCCGCACCAACGCGCCGACCCGCTCGCCCTCAAAATCCGTGTCGACATCCAAAAGATGCCGCACCCGCTCCAAAATCTGCCCGACCTTCTGCTCGAACTCGGCGGTGTCTTGCCGGGGCCCAGCCTGTTCGGCCAACTCGCGCCCCGCTGCCGCGCGCATCCCGCTGGCCACATCTGCCGCCGCCATCGCCGAGGGCGCGGTCGGATCGATCTCGGTCGCGAAGTGCATGCCGGTCGGCTCAAGCCAGCTCATGTAGGCGCTCTCGACCGCCATGGCTTCGGCCTCTTTAGACACCACGTCGCGGTTCGGATCCTGCCGCGTATGCGTCAACTCATGGGCGAGCAGCGCCTCGCCGGCCGTCGTATCGGGGCGAAAGTGCGTCGGGTCGAAGAATACCATTTGGCCGTGAGTGACCGCCTCAGCGTCGAGGCTGCGCGCCAGAGCGCCCGCCATTGGCCCGGCGAAGACGAGCACGTCACCGAAGTCATCGCCGAAGAAGTTCGCCAGCCGTGCCTTTTGGGTCGCGTCGAGCGCGCGGCGCTCGTCGGTCAGCGTCTCGGCGATGCCGTCGAAGTCGTCGTTGGCCAGCCGCGCCAGCAGTAAGTCGGTGGGATCGGCGTCGTGAACACCGCCGCGGCGAGTCACGTCGATGCGCAACTCGCCGACCTGCGCGTGCCCACTGCGGGCGATGGCGTCGGCCAAGCGATCGGCGATCAGGTCGGCTTCGGCGCGCAGATCGCCATCGACCCGCACGTTCAGCGACACCGTCAACTCAGGCAGATCGCCCGTCGCCGTGCTGTCCGCGGTGCGGCGCGCGATGCGTTCAGGCAGCTTGGCGAGCGCAGCCTGCATGGCCTTGGACGCGTTGCCGCTGCTGCCCAGGCCGGCGATGTGTACGCGGTCGACGTCCACCTTCTTGGGCAGCTCTTCCTCGTCGATCGGTCGTCTGCCAGCCCGCTCCTGGGCGAGGATGGGCGCGCCGATCTGTTCGATCAGCTCGGTCAGCGAAGCGCCGGTCTCGCGAGACACCAGCGCGGCGAATCGGGCCAAGTCTGCGGAGCCGCCGGGGGCCTTCTTCTTGGGTTCGCCGGCCAAGAACGATGGGATCGGCTGCGGGCCGAGCTGGGCGCCGCGGGCCGTGGTGGCCGGATCTGCCAAGTGCGCCGCGTCGATCCAGCCGGGCGCTTGGCGACCGGGCACGGGGACCTGCACGAAGCCATCGGCCCGCGCCAACGCCCGGGTGCCCTCATCGCAGCGCAAGTAGCCGATCACCTTGGCCTTCTCGCCACGGCTCGACAGGATGGGGATCTCGGGCAGCGTCGCTTTGGGTCGAATCGGGCCGCCATCGGGGCGCGGCGTCCGGGTTGGTTTCGAGGCCAGCGCCTTGCGGATCGCGGCCGTGTCGATGGCCCCACCGGGGCTTGGGGCGCCGCCGGTCAGGCGCACCTCTTCGGCCAGCAGGCGCCGCGCGCGCTCAGTCAACCGCAGCGCGGCTGGCGATTCGTCGGGCGCCTGCAGCGCAGCCTCGCTGGTCGTCGCGATGCGTTGGCGCAGGTCAGCCAGCGCCGGCGAGGGTGCGATCGGAGCCTTCGCCAGCACGCCCTCGATGGCTTCACCGTATGGATCGGCTCGGCGAGGCGCGCGCATGGGAGTCGGGGCAGGGGAGTCGGGGGCGACGGGGGCCCGGGCGCGCAAGGCGGCGAGCGTATCGGCCTGGCCCAGGTTGCGGCCGCGCAACGCGGTGTCGAGGCGACGATCGTTGCGCCGCTCGCGCCGCAGTCGATCGCCCAAATCGCCGCGCAGCGTCTCAAGCTGGGTGCGCAGGCCTTCGGGGGCGTCCTCGGGCAGGCCGTCGGCCGCCGCGTCGAGGGTCTGCATCGCGGTGAGCAGATCCGCCCCCCGGTTCAGCGCGTCCGGATCGTCATCGCGTCGCTCGTCTTCTTCATCGAACAGATCGGCAAGCTGGGTGCCGGCGATCATCCGCTGCATGCGCGCGGTCTGACCCGAGAGGAGCGCTTCGGCGGCGGTGCCGACGGCCAGATCCCAGGCGCCCACGCCCATGCCGGCCAGGTTGGGCTGGCCGAGCAGGTAGCTGCGGGTCAGGAGTGGCTCCAGGGTCTCGAGGGCTTCACCGAAGGCGTCAGAGCCGCCGTCTCGAATCCAGGCCGCGCTCTCGACCCGCAGATCGGCGTACGGGCCCTCGCCAAACGAAGGCGCGCCGATCTCGAGCCGGGTCGGCAGATCCACTGCGGGCATCGCGTCCATCACTCTGTCCATGCCTGCCTCCGATTCAGTCCGGCCACTCTACCAGCGACCAACCTACCAGCTATCAACCCACCGAACCCAAACGCGATCAGCCCAACGTGAGCGCGCTCTTGCCGGGCCAGAACGCCTGGTTGCCCAGCGCCTCTTCGATGCGCAGCAACTGGTTGTACTTGGCCACGCGATCGCTGCGGCTCAGCGAGCCGGTCTTGATCTGGCCCGCGTTGGTGGCGACGGCCAGGTCGGCGATGGTCGTGTCGCTGGTCTCGCCGCTGCGATGGCTGATGACCGTCGAGTAGCCCGCGCGATGCGCCATCGCGATGCAGTCGAGGGTCTCGGTCAGCGTGCCGATCTGGTTGATCTTGATCAGGATGCTGTTGGCGATGCCCTCGTCGATGCCGCGCTTGAGGCGGGTCGTGTTGGTCACGAACAGATCGTCGCCGACGAGCTGAATCTTGCTGCCCAAGGCCTCGGTCAGCATCTTCCAGCCGTCCCAGTCGTCTTCGTCCATGCCGTCTTCGATGCTCACGATCGGGAACCGATCGCAGAGCTCGACGTACATCTCGACCATCTCCTTGGAGTACAGGCTCCGATCGTCGGCGCCCAGCCGATAGATGCCGTTCGAGTAGAACTCGCTCGCCGCCACGTCCAACGCGAAGCTCACGTCGCCGCCGGGGGTGTAGCCGGCCTTCTGCACGGCCTCGGTGATGACCTCGAGGGCCGCCGCGTTGCTCTCGAGGTTCGG
>JBNMOZ010000392.1:0-6044 GCA_051276005.1 Bradymonadia bacterium
GACGACGACGACGACATCTGGTTGTACGTGCCCACAGCACCGGCCGAGGTCGTCGAAGAGCCCTCTGCGCCCGATCTGGCCGAGTGGTTCAGCGATCTGGACAGCCCCGCCGAGCGCGCCTTCGTCGACGTGGGCGACAAGTCGGTGCGCATCGGTCATGTCGTGCTGCCCCGCGTGAGTGAGCCGGGCCCCGGGTCGCTCGTGCCCGGCGCAGATGCCTTCTCGCATTACTGCCTCGATCAGCGCACCGCTGAGTCGCTGCTGCATGTGGCCGAGAGCGTGCGCTTGCGCGAGCCCTGCCTGCTCGAGGGCGAAACCAGCGTCTCGAAGACCTCGATCATCCAGTACCTCGCGATGCTGATCGGGCAGCCGCTCGTGCGCCTCAACCTCAACGGGCAGACCGACACCGGTGAGCTCGTTGGGCGCTTCGTGCCGCGCGAAGGGGATGACGAAGGTCACCCGTGGCGCTGGCAGGACGGCCTGATCATCGAGGCGATGAAGCAGGGCTGGTGGGTGGTGCTCGATGAGCTCAACCTGGCGGAGCCGCAGATCCTCGAGCGCCTCAACTCGGTGCTCGAGCGCGTGCCGAGCATCATCATGACCGAGTACGACAACTCGGTCATCGGGCCCGGGGGCATCTCGGTGCACCCGAGCTTTCGGATGTTTGGCACCATGAACCCGGCCGAGTACGCCGGTCGCTCGCCGCTCTCGCCCGCCTACCGCGACCGGTGGCGCGGCTATCGCTACGTCACCGCGCCGGGCGAAGTGCAGTATCGGGCGATGCTGCAGTTCTTGGTCAGCGGCAAGCAGCCCGATCTGAAGCTCTTCGGGGTCCCGTATTTGGGGAGCACCGGCGACGCGCCGCTGGGCAACCTGGCCAGCCTCAAAGGGGTCACCGGGTTCTTGGCGGCCTTGGCGCGCTTCCACTCAGCGCTCGAAGGGGCCGTTGGCCGCAACTCTGGCGACTCAGTGCGGCTCGGCGGGCGGCGTCGCGATCGCTACGTCTTCACCCGGCGCGGCCTGCTGTCGGTGATGGACTACCTGTCGTCGGCCATCAACGGCATCGATCCGCTGCGCAACATGCGCTCGGCGTTGGTGCGGTACTACGTAGGCCGCGTGTCGAACCCGCGCGACCAGAGCGTCGTGCTGCGGCTGCTCGACGCGGCGGGCATCGGTCCCAACACATGGACCATCGGAGAAGACGACTGATGGCGGGGCGGCGTGATGCTGATGCAGCCGCTCTGAGCACCCTGGCGGCGGGCCTTTGTCAGGACGCTGGGGTTTCGCTCGAAGTGCACCCCGACATGTGGAGTTGGGATCCGATTCGGCGCGTCATCAAGGTGCCCGCCAAGGATCTCGACGAGCACGGGCCAGACTGGTGCGCGGGCGTGCTCAGCCGCGAGGTGGGGCATTACTTCATCGCGCGCCATCACCTGTTTGCGGCCAACTTTCCCTCACCGATCGCGGCCGACGCGTTGTTGACGGCGCTGGACACCCCGCGCGCTGAGCGGTGGATGAAGTCGCGCTATCCGGGCACCAAGGGGTGGCTGTCGATGGTCGGCCGCCCGCCCGACACCATCCGGCCCGACATCCCGGCGTTCGTGCAGTTCACGCTGGCCTGCGCCTATGAGCACACCTGGCTGGGTCAACGCCCACGCACGCTCGACGACCGGGTGATCGAGGCCCTCGACGCCACCCGTGACGCCCGCAAGCGCTACGCGAAGATGGCCCCGCCGGTCGACCTTGAGGCGCCCACCAGCCGCAAGCTGACCGAGCGCTATCAACAAGAAGTGGCGCCATTCCTCATCAACCCGCATTGGCTGCCCAGCCCCTGGGAGCAGTGCGTCCAGCTGTCGGCGGCCGACGCGATCATCCTCGCTGAAGAAGAGATCTTCCCCTACGCCGAGTCCCTGATCGACTCCGATCTGCGCCGCATCGAGCGGTTCTTGCAGACCGACCCGGATCGACTCGCCGAGTATCGCAAGATGCTTGAGAACGGCGAGCTGCAGTTGGTGCTGGGCGAAAACAACAGTCAGATGCCATATCAGCGCCCGCCGCCCTGGATGGAGGCGATCGCCCAAGAGCTGCTCGACGCCGCGATCAACGGCGATCGACCGATGGCGATCATGAGCCAGAGCCAGCTGCGCTACGACGGCATGGCCGACTTCCTGCCTGAGGGTGATCCCCTCGACATGAGCTGGCAGGCCCCGTCGAGCTATGAGCTGGCGTACTCGTCGGTGCAGGATCAGGTCACCGATCTGACCAAGCATCTCGACGAGCTGTTGCGCCCTCGGCAGCGTCTGCGTGAACGGTCGGGCTATCCGAGCGGGCGCCGAGTCGACATGCGCAAGGTCATGCAGTTCGAGGCAGATCCGCGCAAATACGACGAGCTGTGGATCCGCAGCAGCATCCCCGATCGGCGCAGCGTCGCGATCTCATTGCTGGTCGACCTGTCGGGCTCCATGCGCGGCACCAAGGTGCGATCGGCGCTGCTGGGTACGATCCTGCTTGCTGAGACGCTGCATCAGCTCGACGTGCCCTTCGCGATCAACGGCTTCCAGGATCTGGTGATCCCGCTGGCCGACTTCGGCGACGGTTTGGTGCCCGAGACCCGCAAGAACATCGCGGAGTTGGTGCAGGAGGTCAGCGGGACCCGACGCGGTGGCAACAACCGGCCCGACTACAACGACGACGGACCCTGTCTGCTGGCGGTGGCGGACCGGCTGCTCGAACAGTCGGCGTCGTCGCGCATCTTGATCGTCGTCAGCGACGGGCTGCCCGAGGGCAGGCACTCCAACGTCAACGACCTCAAGAAGGCGGTCATGGTGCTCGAAGACCATGACGTGCCGCTGCAGCTGATCGGCTTGGGGCTGGGACCGAACACTGGGCATGTCACCCAGTTCTACCCTTGGGCCAAGGCGAACATCTCGGTGAAGCAGTTCAGCAAAGAGATCGGTGCGCTGGTCGAGCAGATCGTGCTCGGCTAGGGCGGGCCGTTGAGCCTCCAAGTGTGATGATGCACCCTGTCACGTCAGGCAGCATGTCTCGGTCTGCAACGACTGAGACATGCCGGCCCGACGCCTTGTCGGCGCGCGTACCGAGGGCGTGGGTTTGAGCGCAGGCCGCGCTCATCAAACCAAACTCTGCATCGAGTGCGCGATCGAGTGTCGCGGTGAAGGCCGCCGCCGAGCGGTCGGGCGACGCGTTAATGGGCGGGAAAACACACCGCCCGAGACCGATGAACACCACCGATCCCGAGCGCTGGGGGGATCAGGGGGCCGGGGGCAGGAGCACGCCGCCGAGGGCGTGCACGATGCCGTTGCCGGCCTGGATATCGGTGTCCACCACTCGCACGCCGTTGATGCGCACGGCGCCGTTGCCGACGGTGATCGCGACGTCAGGGCCGAGCAGGGTCGGGGCCGAGTCGAGGCCAACCACGACCTCTGCCGGCGCGATGAGCGGCAGCACGTGATACAGCAGCACCGACCGCAGCGTCTCGGGGTCATTGGCGAGCTGGTCGAGGATGCCGGGGTTTTGGGCCTCAAGCGCATCGAAGGCGGGGTTGGTCGGTGCGAGCACCGTCAACTCGGCGTCGCGATCGGCCAGGGCAGCGTCGAGGTCGGTGGCTTCGAGCAGCGTGACCAGGGTGCTGAAGCGGTCGTCCTCACGCAGCACGTCGATGATCGGCGCGGTGGTCACCGCGTCGATCGCAAGCCGATAGTCGTTGATCGGGCGACCGTTGAAGCCTGTCACGGTCACCGTGTACTCGCCCGCTTCGAGGTCGACGGAGAGCAGTGAACACAGCGCGTCGCCCGAGTCATCGTTGGTGCCGATCTCGGCGCCGTCTGCGTCGAAGAGCGTAACGATCGTGTCGGTGTTTTGGGCGTCGCAGAGTGTCTCGAGGCGCACGGTGGACTCGAGCGCCAGGTTGAACGCGTAGCGCTCGTTGCCGCCGCGCTCGAAGCCGATCCCGGCGGTCTCGCTGTTGGCTTCGACGACGCGGGCGTGGTCGATGTCGATGGTGTATTCGCCGACCGGGCGCCCGGCGTAGCCGCGCACCTGAATCGTGTACTCGCCCGGCTCGACGATGGTCTCGACCAGGGAGCACAGTCGAGGGCCGCCATCGTCGTTGACGGCGACCACGCCGGCCTCGCCAATGACGGTCACCACGGTGTCGCCCGGGCAGCCATCGTCGCCATCACTGGTGCGCACGCGCAGGCGGCTCGTGGCGTCGATCTGTACGGTGTAGGTGTCGATCTCGTCGGCGCCGACGTTGCCGGCGATGCGCGCCGGATTGGCTTCAACCGCAGCGTTCTCGGCCGGGCTGGGCACGAGGACCGCGTCGATGACGTGGATGACGCCGTTGCTGGCGGCCACGTCGGCCACGGTGACGCGGACGCCGTCGATGAACAGCGCGCCCTGCACCACGATGACCTCGACGGTGCGGCCTTCGAGGGTGACGAGGGCCGCGCGCTGCGCGATATCGGCGCCGGCCAAGCGGCCAGCGACGACGTGATAGGTCAGGATCTCGGCCAGGGCTTCGACATCGGCCAGCAGGGCTTCGATGGTGCCCGGGTTGGCCTCCTCAAGGGCCGCAAACGCGGCGTCGGTGGGGGCAAAGACCGTCAACTCAGCGTCCGGATCGTCCAGCGCGTCGGTCAGGTTGGCGGCGTCCAGCGCAGCCAGCAGGGTGCTGAAGGCGCCAGCGGCGCGCGCGACCTCGATGATCGTGCCCGGAGGGGGCGGCAACACCGCGTCGATGACATGGATGATGCCGTTGCTGGCGAACACGTTGGTGACGCTGATGGCCACGTCGTCGACGAAGATCGTGCCGGCTTCGACGCGCAGGGCGAGGTCTTCGCCGAGCAGGGTCGGCAGGGTCTCAACGGCGGCCAGAGCGGCTGCGGTGAGGCGGCCGGGGGCGACGTGGTAGGTCAGCACGCGGGTGAGCGAGTCGACGTCGGCCAGCAGGCGCTGGATGGCCTCGTCGCCCAGCGCGGCGAAGGCGGCGTCGGTGGGCGCGAAGACGGTCAGGTTGGCGTCAGGCGCAGAGAGCGCCTCGGTCAGGCCGGCGGCCTCGACCGCGGCGAGCAACGTGCCGAAAGCACCTGCGTCACGAGCGACCTCGATCAGGTTGCCCAGCACGGGGGCGACCGGCGGGACGAGCACGGCGTCGATCAGATGCACCACGCCGTTGCTGGCGGGGATGTCGACGACCTCGATGCGAGCGTTGCCCACGAAGACCACGCCGTCACGGATCGAGACGGGCAGGGGGGCGCCGTTGAGCGTCTCCAGCGCCTGGGAGAGCGCGACGGCGGCCGAGTCCACGCGGCCGGCAACGACGTGATAGGTGAGCACGCGGGTCAGCTCGCCCACGTCGTTCTCCAGGTCGCGAAGGATGCCCGGGACCGCGCGCGCCAGGGCCTGGAACGCGGCCTCGGTCGGTGCGAAGACGGTGACTTCTTCGGCCTGAGACAGCGCGTCGGTGAGGCCCGCGGTCTCTATAAGGCCCGTCAGGGTCGCCAGACCGCGGGTGCGAATGACGTCGACCACGTTGCCGGGCGGCGGCACCATGACGGCGTCGATGACGTGAATGATGCCGTTGCTGGCCGGCACGTCGAGCACGCGAATGATGGCGCCGTCGATGCGCACCAGACCATTGGGCAGCACCTCGATGTCGAGCTGGGTGCCGGCGAGCGACTGCAGCGAGGCGGCGATGACCACCGCCGCTGAGTCGACGCGACCGTCGACCACATGGTGCAAGAGCACGTCGCGCAGGGCGCCCGGGTTGAGCTCAAGCGCGCGAAGCACGCCGGGGTTTGCGCGCGAAAAGGCGACGAAGGCGGCGTCGGTGGGGGCGAACAGCGTCAGCGGACCGGGGCCCGTCAGCGCGCCGACGAGATCGGCGGTCGTGGCCAGGTCGAGCAGCCGCGCGAAGCGGCCGTCAGCCGTGGCGACCTCGACGAGGTTGCCGAGCACGGGCTCGACCGGGGGCAGCAACACCGCGTCGATCGCGTGGATGATGCCGTTGCTGGCGGGCACGT
>JBNMOZ010000393.1:0-5998 GCA_051276005.1 Bradymonadia bacterium
GCCGCCTGCGCCGCCTGCGCCGCCCACGCCGCCTGCGCCGCCTTCGCCGCCTTCGCCGCCTTCGCCGCCTTCGCCGCCTTCGCCGCCCACGCCTGCGCCTCCACCGTCGACGGTCACGCCTTCGTCAGCGTCGCCGCCGCCGTCGCCGTCGTCGCAGGCCCACATCAAACCAAGCACGCAGCCCAGCATCCATCCCCAACGCGTCATCTTCGCCTCCAAGCTTTTGACGGCCCCGGTGCGCCGCCTCGAGATCATAGGCAACCGGGTCGTTGTGGGTCCACGATGCCGCTGCGGCGCGCGGCGATTGACACCCTGCCCCGCCATCGGCGACTGTCCGAGGCTGTATGACGCGTCATCGTCCTACCGGCGAACGTCGGACCCAGATCCTCAACGCGGCGCGCGGGTGCATGTTGCAGCATGGATACCAAGCAGCGCGCGTCGCCGAGATCGCCGCCGCGGCCGGACTCTCCAAGGGCGCGGTCTACTTCCACTTCGAGAACAAGCGCGCGCTCGTCCAGGCCCTGGTCCAGCGCGAGTTCGATCGCTCATTCGCGATCCTCGAAGCGGCGCTGAACAACGCAGCGGCCACCATCGCGAGCATCGCCGAGGCCTTCGCCGAGGTCTTCTTCACCGAGCCCGACAGCCCCAGCAGCCGCTTCTCTTTACTGACGGGCGAGATCGCGGTGCTCGATGATGAGCTGCGCGCCTGGATGTGCACGCTGCACGACGGGCTGCTTGAGCGTCTCGAACGCCTGATCGTAGTGTGGGCTGATCTTGAAGGTCGCGTGCTGCCCGACCCGCGCTCCGCAGCCGTCATCGTCAAGGCACTCACTGACGGCCTGCACATGGCCTGGGGCTACGGCATGCCGTTAGACGTCACCTCTATTTACCCCATCGTCGTCTTGATGATCGAAGCCGGCCTGCGCGCCGTGGCACCGCCCGCATGACCCTATCCAAAGACTTCCTCGACGGCCTCGTTGCCGATGTTGGCGCCGAGTTCGTGCGCACCCAGATGCCCGACCGCGACGCCTATGCGCGCGACCTGTGGCCCCGCGCCCAGCTCGAACGCCTGACCGGTGAAGATCCCACGCGGCCCGACGCCGTGGTGTGGCCTGGCACGGTCGAAGAGGTCGCGAAGATCGTCAAGCGCGCCGCCGCAGCCAAGGTGCCCATCGTGCCCTTCGGCGCGGGCAGCGGCGTGTGTGGCGCTGCCCGGCCGATTCATGGCGGCGTGGTCGTCGACCTCAAGCGTCTCAAGCGCATTTGGTCTATCGACGTCGCCCAGGGCGTGCTCGACGTCGGCGCCGGCATCAACGGTGAGCTGCTCGAGCGCCGCCTGGAGCGCGAGGGCGTCACGCTGGGGCACTTCCCGTCGAGCATCCTGTGCTCCACGGTCGGCGGCTGGCTCGCAGGGCGATCGGCCGGCCAATGCAGCAGCCGATACGGCAAGATCGAAGACATGATCATCGATCTTGAGGTCGTCACGGGCGACGGAGAGATTCGGCAGACGCGCCCCGGCGATGTCGCCCAAGGGCTCGACTGGAATCAGATCTTTGTTGGCAGCGAGGGCACGCTAGGCCTCATCACCCGCGCCCGTCTGCGGCTGCATCCCCAGCCCCAATTTCGCGCCTTCCGCGGCTACCTGATGCCCGACATCTCCGCGGGTCTGGCGGTCATGCGCGGGGCGATGCAGGCCGGTCGGCGCCCGGCTGTGCTGCGCATGTATGACGCCCTCGACACCCTCATGGTCGGCAGCGATCCCGACGCGCCCCGCGGCGGTCCGCTCTCCAAGCTCAAAGACCTGCTGCTCGGCGGCCACGGCGACGGCAAGCAGAAGGCGATGACGGCGATCCTCGGTCGCCCCGGCATCGTCAACGCCCTCGTCGACCACATCCCGCCCAAAGCGCTGATGGTCACCGTCTGCGAAGGCACCCAGGCCGAAGCCGAGGCCGACGACGCGCTGATCGCCGAGTTGGCGCGTGCCGCCGGCGGACAAGACCTGGGCGAAGCGCCGGGCCGCGCCTGGCTCGCCCACCGCTATGACGTCAGCTACAAGCAGAGCAAGCTCTACGCGGGCGGTGCCTTCGTCGACACCTTCGAGGTCGCCACCACCTGGAGCAAGGTCGCCGCGCTGTACGATGCAGTCCGCCACGCGGTCGGCAAGCACGTCGTCGTCATGGCGCACTTCAGCCACGCCTATCCAGGCGGCTGCTCCATCTACTTCACGTTCGCTGGCGCGGGCCCCAATCGCGCCGAGCAGCTTCGGCGATACGACGCGGCCTGGCAGGCCGGCCTCGATACGGTGGTCGCCTTCGACGCCGCCATCGCGCATCACCACGGCGCGGGCTTGTCGCGGCGATCGCATATGGGCGCCGAGCACGGACCCGCAGCCGCGTGGTTTCGCGCCCTCAAGACCGCCTTGGATCCGCACGCGATCCTCAACCCCGGCAAGCTCTTCACCGAGGGGGATCGATGACGCCCCAAGATGTAGCGCAGGCCCTGGTCACCGGCGCCAAGGTCGATCTCACCGCCATGGATGGGATCCTCGACCTCGACACGAACAGCGCCATCGTGCGCGTGCAAGCGGGGGCCACCTGGGGGGCGCTCGAGGCGGCCTTGAGCCGACGCGCGCTCACGCTCGGGCCGCTGCTCGACGGCCTGCGCGACGAGGCGATCGCGACAACCTGGGCTGAGAACGCCCTCCGGCGCCCTTCGGCGCGCTATGGCCAACTCACCGACGCCATCATCGCGGTGCGCGCGGCCCTGCCAGACGGTCGACTGACGCACGCCAGCGTCAGCCCCAAGCGCGCGGTGGGCCCCGATCTGCCCCGGTGCACGCTGGGCGCGGGCTTCGCCGGCGGCGTCGTCTGCGAAGTCCACGTGCAAGCCTGGCCCCGCGCGCGACAAGCCCATTGGATCGCTGCCCGCTTCGACGAGTGGGCGCCGGCCCTCGGCGGCGTCGTGCGCACGCTGCGCGCGGGCGTGCCGTCGGCCTGGCTTGAGATAAACCGAAGCGCAGGCGCGATTCAGGTCAGCGCGCGGGTCGATTGCCACACCGACGAGCAGGCGCACCGGTTTGCGCAGGCGCTCGGCGGCACCCCATGTGACGGCGCGCAGGCCGACTATGAGGCGGCGACGCGATCCTATACGCACGCCCTTCGATGCGTAGATGCGGGCCCACACGCCCAGATGGCCAAGGCGGCCGACGCCACCCGGGGCGGCCGAATTATGGCCGTCGAGCCGCATCGCGCGCGGCTGTATGCGCGCAGCGGCGCGTCTCCGGTTGCCGACGACTGGCAGGCGCTCGCGACGACCGTATTTGACGCCCTCAAGGAGCCGCGCTGATGCACACTTCGACGATGGCGGATCAGCGCGCGGTCCATGAGACCTGCACCTTCTGCCCGAAGCTCTGCCGATTCGCGTGCCCGGTCGCCGAAGCGGAGTCCCGCGAGACGGTGACCCCCTGGGGCCTGATGACCCGCGCCGACGACGTACGCCGCGGCGCTTTGGCGCTCGACAGCGAGACCGCCGAGACCTGGGCGCACTGCACGGGCTGCGGGCGCTGTAGTGAGATCTGCAAGCACGACAACCCGGTGGCGGTGGCCATCTATGCAGCGCGGGCCGAGGCCGTCGCGCAGACGGTCGCCCCGCCGTCGCTGACGGCATGGGGGGCAGCCCAGCCCGATCGATGCGACGCGTTCGAGGCCTTGCCCGTCGGGGGCCCGACCCAGCTGCTCCCCGGACACGCCGCGCCGGCCCAAGTCGAGATGACGCTCGCGGTGTTGGCGGCCTATGGTGTCGCTGTCAGCCAGCCTGTCGACGGCGTTGTGTGCAGCGGCGTCCGTGCGCTCGAGGCGGGCAACCCGGCCGCCGCAGAGGCCGAACTCATACGCGCCCGCGCCGCCTTGAGCGGCGCCGAGACGATCATCTGCCTCGACGCGAACGACGCGTTGGCGCTGGTCGACGACGGGTCCACCGAGACGAGCGTGGTCGACTTCATCACCTTCATCGCAGCCCGCGTCACCCCGCCGAGCACCCCCGTGATCGACGGCGACGTGCTGTACCTCGATGCCTGCCGATTGGGGCGCGGTCGCGGCGAGTACGACGCCGCGCGCGCCGTGCTGAAGTTATTGATCAGCGGCGACATCCTCGAAGCGACCATGAACCGCGCCGAGGGCGGGTGCTGTGGTGCGGGCGCGGGCTTCTCGGCCGTCGCGCCCCGCGCTGCACTGCAAGTCGCGCAGGAATTCGCCCAGGACGTCACGTCCGTGCCCGTGGTCATCGCCCAACCCGGCTGCGCCGCGCACCTCGAGGCGGCCCTCGCGCCGCGTCCGGTGTTCGCGCTGACCGCATTGCTCGCGCGCGCCGTCGCGGCGTCGAGCGCCTGATTTGCGATTCGATTTGCGCTGGGGACAGCAAACATGAGCAGCCAGACTTTCGTGGTGGTCAACCCTGCCAGCGCCAACGGCCGAACCGGTCGTCGTTGGCCCGAGCTTGCCGCCCGCCTTCGAGCGCGGGTGGGCGAGTTTGAGGTGGCCTTCACCGAGCGCCCCCGTCAGGCCGGTACGCTCGTCGCGGACGGGCTGCGCCGAGGGGCCACCCAGATCGTCTCGGTGGGCGGCGACGGCACGCACAACGAGGTCGTCAACGGCCTTTTCGCGCCGGGCATCGACTGCAGCGCCGTGACGCTGGCCATCGTGCCGACGGGCACGGGGGGTGACTTGCGCCGCACGTTGGGGCTGTCGAACGATCCCATCGAGGCCATCGACGCGATCGGCCGCGATGTGCGCCGCGTTGACGCTGGCTTGATGCAGTACACCGCCCACGACGGCAGCACCGCGTCGAGCCACTTCATCAACATCGCGAGCTTCGGTATCGCGGGCCTGGTCGACAAGCTGGTCAACAGCAGCAGCAAGGCGTTGGGCGGCAAGTTCAGCTTCCTATGGGGCACCGCCCGCGCTGCGTTGCGCTACCAGAACCAAGCGATCAGCCTGGTGCTGGACGACGGCAAGCCGATGCAACGTAAGGTCAATAACGTCATCATCGCCAACGCCCGCTACTTCGGTGGCGGCATGAAGATCGCGCCCGAAGCGGAGATGACCGACGGGCAATTCGATGTCGTCATCTTGGGCGATCTGAGCGCCGTCGACATGGTCCGCGGGCTCTCGAGCATCTATCGCGGAGAGCACCTGGGCCGCGCCGGCATCGAGAGCTTGCGCGCGACCACCGTGCGCGCCGAACCGATGACCGACCAAGACGTGCTGATCGACATGGACGGCGAACAGCCGGGCCGGCTGCCGGCGACGTTCTCAATCGTCCCGGGCGCGTTCAACATCAGCGTCGGACCGGATGCCGAGTTGGGGCATGGCTGAGGCCGCTCCGGGCGCACCCCGCCCCAGTCCTGGTTCACGCAGATCCACCGCCAGCAGCGCCAGCCCCAGCAACCCCCGTAAGACCACCCGCATGCGGGACTTCGGCTTGACCGTGCTCGCCGGCACGCTGACCTTTCTGGCGTTCCCCACGGCGGCAGCGCCCGAATACTCCTTCTTCTGGCTCATCTGGTTTAGCCACGTGCCGCTGCTGTGGGTCTTGCGCGACAAGACCCCCAAGCAGGCCTTTCGGTGGGGGCTGCTCTGCGGCGTGGTCATCAACACGGGCGGCTATTACTGGCTCGCCGCGATGCTGCAGACGTTCGGTCAGCTGCCGCTGGTGGTCGCCCTTGGCGGCATGATGCTGCACAGCCTGTGGGTGGGCCTGATGTGGGCGCTGTGGGCCTGGCTCATCAACCGCGTCGGCAACACCACGTCCCTGGGCATCGAGTGGTCTGCGCCCCTCGCGATGGTCGCCGTCGAGGCGATCTTTCCGCGCATCTTCCCGGCCTATATGGGCAACAGTCAGTACCCGTTCTCTCTGGTCATGCAGGTCTGCGACCTGTTCGGCATCACCGCGGTGACGTTCCTGGTCTATCGCGTCAACGCCAACCTGTTCCTGTGGGTTC
>JBNMOZ010000394.1:0-5978 GCA_051276005.1 Bradymonadia bacterium
GACATGCGATAGACCAAGATGCTCTCGTCGGGGGCGCCGGGGGTGATGTCGTGGATGCGGCCGCCCGCGCCGGGGCCCGCCGCGACCGGTGACTTGCACACCCCATACGTCGAGGGCCGGTCTTCGGTCGCAAGCAACACCAACCCGCTGGGGCCGCCGCCGCCGCCCGCCCGATGGCAGTGCGAACAGTTGGCGTCGAGGTAGGACCGCGCGCGCTCATCGAGCGGCGCGTCGCCGAACGGATCGACCAGGGGCGTATCGGCGGCCGGCTCGCTGTCGAGGATGTTCGCGGCACGCAGGGCGTCGAGCTGCCCCATCATCTGCCGCGTCACCGGGCCCAGGGGCCGCTCGCGATCGTCGATCTCATGGCAGCTCTTGCACTGGTTGGTGTTGGGCACGATGTAGGGGCGGGTGTCGACCTCGCCGGCCGCGTCGGTGAAGGTCACCTCAATGCGACGGCCCGGCACCAGGCGCGTCGCTTCGGTCTGCGCGTCGTCCCAGATGTAGGTGTGGCCTGACCAGCCGTCCGCCTCGTTGATCAGCAGGCGGGTCTCGATGAGCGTGCGGGTGGCGTCCGGATCGCGCTGATCCTTGGAGTAGCTGAAGCTCTTGATGAGCACCGTGCCCACCGGGAAGGCCCACTCGTCTGCATCGGACGGATCGATCACTGTGCCCGGCGGCAAGACCATGAAGCGGCCCTTGCCGGCATGATCGGCCCAGAGCGGCGCGGCGACCGAATACGGCACGACGCCCGTCGCCGGGCGCTCGTCGGCCAGCGCGCCGGTGAAGAACCCATACTCGGCCAGGTTCGCGTAGGGCACGCGATCGAGATCGACGGTCGGGCGCGGCGCAGGATCTGCGACGTCCTCGTCGCAGGCCGGGAGGGCCAGCAGGGTGCAGGCGAGCAGCATCGCGATACGCACGCTAGAACGCCGTCGGATCCTGATTGGGGAGGGCAGCGCCCGTGCAGTCGTAGGGGGTGATGTCGTCATTTCGATTGCCGCCGCAGAAGTCCAGGTTCAAGAAAGTGGTGCCGTCAGCCTCGGCGAGACAGTTGCGCTGGGCGTCGGTGGGCATGTCGCGCAGACAGCCGTCGGTGAAGAGGTCAACGCCGGGGGTGATCTCCAGGTCGACGAACACGCCTTGAGGCGCCGTGCCGTTGTTGGCGTAGGTGTTGTCGTGGATCCAGTTCTGCTCGGCGTACTGGTCGAACTCGTCGTCGTCGTAGCTGCCCAGCAGGGCTTCAAGATACGAGATGAACATCATGCCGACGGTGTTGTTGTTGCGGATGATGTTCTCGCGGAACTCGTTGCGATCGCTGGCGAGGATGAACGCGCCGGTGCCGCCGGGGACCGCCGAGACGACGCTGCCTGCCCGACCGAAGTTGGGCAGGTTGTTGTTTTCCATAATATTGCCATGCACGAGGACGCGCTCGCCCTCCTTCATCGGCAACTCGGGCAGGTTGAAGACGAGGATGCCGGCCGTGTTGTCATGCGCGTGGTTGTTGATCACCTCGGCGTCGACGGAGTTCTCGATCTCGATGCCCGCGACGTTGCCGAAGGCCTCGGAGTCGCGCACCAGGATCGTGCGGGACTGGCCAACGTAGATGCCCGCGTCGCTGGCGCCGGAGACGATGCAGCTGTCGATGAGCACGCCCGTCGACTGGACCGGATACAGGCCGTATGCGCCGCTGCTTGAGTCTGCTTCGGCGTCCCAGCGGACGACCAGGTTGCGGAAGGTGATGCCGTCGACCCCCGAGGCGCGCACGCCGTCGCCGGGCGGGTTGAGCACGGCGAAGTCTTCAACCAGGACGCCGTCGCCGGTGATGGAAACACCATTGGCGCCGTCGAGTTGGTTGCCAAAGTCGAGGACGGTCGCGTCGCCGCCCGCGCCGCGCAAGGTCAGCCCGTCGACGTCGATCGACAGCTCCGACTGCAGCGCATAGGTGCCCGCGGCGAGGCAGACGACCTGGCCAGACTCGGCTTCGATGAGCACGGTCTGCAACTCGGCTTGCAACTCAGCCGGCGAGGCGGCCGACGGGGCGATGCGATAGTGGCAGCCCTCGGCATCGGGCGTGATGACCATGTCGCCGCCGCCCGCGCCGCCCGCGCCGCCTTCGCCGACCGCGCCGCCCATGCCGCCCGCGTCGCTGGGGTCATCGGCGTCATCACACCCCATGCCCGCGGCTGCGGTCACCAAAACCATCCACGCCGTTGTCGTCCATTGCCGTGCGCGCATCTCACCTCCATACTTCAGTAAAGCTCGCTTCGGACAGACTACGGCCAACCGGGGTGCGGCCGCCATAGATGACCACAGTTGACGCCCCGACCTACGACGCAGACACTGGTCTTGTGGATTTAGAGCACCCTCAATCACCCGGGTTTCTCGATGCCGAGCGCATCTTTCGCACCCTTGAGGCCGTCGAGCGCTCGCGTGCGCTGTATGTCTGTGCGGCCGAGAAGTTTCCCGTCGTGGCCGGGCAGGAGGCCATGAGCCTCGACCGGCCGGCGTTCAGCTACCTGGTCAGCGAAGACTTCCTCCAGGTGCCCCATGAGCTGCACACAAACATCGATCGCTTTCGGCAGATCGACGGCCAGACGCAGCGTATCCGCGACGCCCTCAAAGAGACCTATCGCCGCATGAAGACCGTGCGCCGGCAGGCGCAACTCGACGAGCGCAAGGGCGGCTTGTTGTCCGGTCAGGTGGCGCGGTGGACGTCGAAGGCCAAGGTCGACGCCTCCAAGACCTTGCTCGACGATCTGGCCCTGAAGCGGCGGGGACAAGAAGGCGAGCTTGAGCGGGCCGGCACCATGCTGCGCGAGATCCTTGATCGGGTCTATCGCGACGAGCAGCTGCGCGCGGCGCGGTGGTTCTGCGAGCGGCCGGTGCTGATGACGCCCTTCGGCGCGTTCCTGCTCGACTACCTCGGCGACATGAACGCCTCGTATTTTCGCGGGCGCACGCTGGCCGAGATCATCGAGGTCGGCCCCGCCCTGGCGTGATCATTTGACGCCTGACGTCGCGTACGTGGCGTCGTGAATACCGCGTGAGAAGAACGCGCGAAAATGCGGCGCGTGAAAATGCGGTATAAGTCAGCGCATGCACGTCTTCGATCCCGACCATCTCCTCTTTGCGCTGCACGGCGCCGACGCCCCCGATTTTCTCAATCGGTTGCTCACGCTCGACATGCGAGGTCTGCCCGTGGGCACGGCCAGCCGGGGGTTCTTGCTCGACGCGCGGGGCAAGATCGTGCTGGCGCTGCGCCTGTTTCGGGTGGCGGAGGACACGTTCTGGACCGACCGGGCGGCGCATGAGGTCGAGCACATGCGCGATCGACTCGACATGTTCCACTTCGCCGAGCGCTTCGCGGTCACGCCGGTCACGACCCATCACGTGGTGTGGACGACCACGGCCAACCCCAACGGCATGCCCGAAGGCGCCTGGGCAGTGCCGTCGGATCGCTGTGGGCCAGGCTGGGATCTCTACGTGCCCCACGGCACCCCGGTGCCCGGACAGACGGCCGACACTGCATGGCGCACGGCGCGCCGCGTTGAGCACGCCAGCCCCGCGTGGCCGTTCGAGTACCGCAGCGACGCGACGCCGCTCGACGTCGGCAAGACCGGCATCACCGAGGGCAAGGGGTGCTACCCCGGCCAGGAGGTCATCGAGCGCACCCTCGCGTTGGGTCGACCTGCGCGGCGTCTGGTCCGCGTCGTCGCGTCTGAGCCAGTGGCGCCGGGGCCGTTGCTGAGCGACGACGGCGCCAAGCCGGCCGGCGAGCTGACGAGCGTCGCGGGCACGCGGGGTCTGGCGATGATCAAATACACGCGAACCGGACCGTTTCTGCGCGAGGGTGTGCCGGTCAGGATCGACGAGGGAGACGCGATATGAGTGCTGACGGATCGGCCCCCGAGACCGAGTACGAGAAGTACCTCAAGACCACCGACTTGCTCGGGTTGCAAAAGCCGGTTGCCGATCAGTGCTGCCACGATGAGATGGCCTTTCAGATCACCCACCAGGTCGCTGAGCTGTGGATGAAGCTGTGCCGCCACGAGCTGCGCCTGGCGGTCAAGCGCATCGACGCGGGTCAGCTGGCCGAGGCCCGCCACACGCTGCACCGCATGTATCTGCTCATCGAGCTGCTCAGCCAGAACTTTCGCGTCCTCGAGACCATGAGCCCCCGCGCCTACTTCACGGTGCGGGCCGTGCTGGGTAAAGGCAGCGGCCAGGAGTCGCCGGGCTTCAACGCGCTGCTCGACGAGCCGTCTGCGCTGCGCGACGCCTTCAAACGGTTCTTGCAACGGCGCGAGATCGACCTGCTCGCCATGCATCGTGATCCGGCGTCGCAGCCCGAGGTCTTCGCCGTCGCTGAGGCGCTGATCGACTTCGACGCGGCCTTCCAGCACTTCCGCTACCAGCACCTGGCGTTGGTGCGGCGCATCATCGGGGGTCGCACCCCGTCGCTGAAGGGCGCGCCGGCCGAGCTGCTTGAGCACGGCATCAAGCAGAGCTTCTTCCCCGAGCTGTGGGGCGTGCGTGAGGCCTTGTTCCGCGACTTCATGCCCGGGCGATCGCTGTACGACGACGACGACACCGGACCAGGAGCGCCCTGATGGCGAAGGACTGGGATCGACTGGCGGGCGAGCGCGGCGAGAAGGTCGTGACCGGGCGGTGGGGGCGTGCCTTCAGGCTCGGCAAGGTCGCGACGCGCTTCGCGGGCTCGGTGATCAAGTCCCAGATCGGCGGCGGCAAGAAGACCGACGAAGAGAAGGCCGCCGCCCTCGCCGACGCGGCCATGAAGAACGTCGACCAGATCGTCGCGGTGATGGGGCAGATGAAGGGCGCGGCGATGAAGATCGGCCAGATGCTCTCCAGCGATCCCGACATCATCGCGCCCGAGTTCGCCGACAGCCTCGCCGCGTTGCAGCAGTCGGCCCCGCCGATGGAGTACGTCACCATCGCCGCGCAGATCGAGGCGGCGCTCGACCAGCCGATCGAGGCGGTGTTTCGCTTCTTCGATCCCGAGCCGCTGGGCTCGGCGAGCATCGGCCAGGTGCACCGCGCGACGCTCTTCGATGGGCGCGACGTGGCCGTCAAGGTGCAGTATCCCGGCATCCATGACTCCCTCGAGAGCGACCTGAAGAACCTGGGCAGCATGCTCACGATGAGTCGCGTCTTCATGACGAAAGACAAGACCGACGGGTTCTTGCGTGAGGCCCGCGAGGCGATCCTGGGCGAGACCGACTACCTGGCCGAGGCCGCCAGCCTCGCGCGGTTCGTCGAGATGTTCGCCGAGCGGCCGCGGGTCAAGATCCCCGCGCCGGTCATGGAGCTGTGCCGCCCGACGCTCCTGGTGATGGACTTCGTCGCCGGCACCAAGATCGACGACGCCATGAGCGCCATCGAGGACGAGGCGGTGCGCACCGAGGTGGCCGAGCGCTTCGTCGAGACCTTCGTGTTCATGTTCCACGAGCTCAACGCGCTGCACGCCGATCCGCACCCGGGCAACTTCTTGCTCACGCCCGAGCACGACCTGGTGCTGCTCGACTTCGGCTGCGTCAAAGACTACGACCCCGCGCTGCCCGAGGGCGTGCTCGATCTGCTGGTCGCGTTCTGGGCCGACGACATGCCGCGCATGGAGGCCTTGTTTCGCGAGATGGGCTTTGGCAAAGAGGGCGGCACGTTCCCCAGCCACGACGTCATGCGCGCCTACCACGCGCTGATCCTCGAGCCGCTGATCGAAGACGCCCCCTTCAACATGTCGAACTGGAAGGTGCACTCGCGGGTGCGGCAATTCATGCGGCGAAACATGTCAATGATCCGACTCGTACCGCCACCCGAACTGTTGATGTATCTGCGCGTCCTCGCGGGCGTCAAAGGCATCCTGACGCGGGTCGACGTGTCGGTGAACATTCGCGCCATCGCCGAAGAGGCCTGCCGCCGCCACGGAAAGCTCTGATCATGCGCCTGACTCGCAG
>JBNMOZ010000395.1:0-5958 GCA_051276005.1 Bradymonadia bacterium
CCAAGCCATGTCCGACGCGCGATCGGTGGTGCGCTCGGGCATGAGCAGCGTGTTGGCCGTCCCGCTGTGGACCGGCAACGACATCCGCGGCGTGATCCAGGTCGACAATCGCAGCCATTCGGGGCTCTTCGGCGCCACCGAGCTTGAGGTCTTGACGGTCGCGGCGGCCCATATCAGCTTCGCGGCCGAGAACGCCCGCCTGGTCGCCCGTTTGCGCCTCGCCGAACAGCGCCTCGCCCGCGAGAACCGCTACCTCAAAGAGAAGGAGAAGGGCGCGACGTACACCGGGATCCTGGGCGACAGCCAGGCGATCGCGCATGTGCTCGAGAGCATCGCAAAGGTCCGAGACACCCGCGTGCCGGTGCTGATCCAGGGCGAGACGGGCACCGGTAAAGAGCTGGTCGCCCGCGCCGTGCACTACACCAGCCGCCGGGCCGATCACCTGTTCGTCGCGCAGAACTGCAGCGCCCTGCCCGAGAGCCTGCTCGAGAGCGAGCTGTTCGGTCACGTGCGGGGTGCCTTTACCGGCGCCGATCGCGACAAGAAGGGCCTGTTCGACCTGGCCGACGGCGGCACGATCTTCCTCGATGAGCTCGGCGAGATGCCGATGTCGCTGCAAGCCAAGCTGCTGCGCGTGCTGCAGGAGGGCGAGATCTGGCCGGTCGGCGCAGAGGGTCCCAAGAAGGTCGACGTGCGCGTCGTCAGCGCGACCCATTGCAACCTCGACAAGATGGTGGCCGACGGCAGCTTCCGACAAGACCTCTACTATCGCCTCCATGTCTTCCCGCTGCGCCTACCGCCATTGCGCGAGCGCCGCGGCGACATCTCGATTTTGGCGCGGTTCTTCCTACGCAAATATGCCCGCGACTTCGGTCGGCCGGTGACCGGCTTCACGCCCGAGGCCATGGAGCGTCTCAAGAGCCACGATTGGCCCGGCAACGTGCGTGAGCTGCAGAACGAGCTGCAACGGGTTCTAATCCAGCGCACCGAAGGCGACCTGGTGTTGGTCGAGGACCTCTCCGAGCGCATCATCGGCCGCACCGATCTGGTCGACGCGCCCGACCTGCCGCGGGGCGACCTCAAGCAGATGCTCGCGTCCATCGAGCGCGTGCTTCTCTCGCGGGCCCTGCGCGAGCACGACGGCAACAAGACCCAGACGGCCAAGAGCCTGGGCATCACCCGCGAGGGTCTGCACAAGAAGCTGACCCGATTTGGGATGAATCGTTGAGCCCGGCTTCTGGCAACCCCGCTCCTGGCAGCCCCGACGCGCTCTTGCGTGACCTCGTTCAGGGCGATCCCGATGCGCGGATGGACGCCGCGGAGCTGCTCGCGAGCAGCGGCGATAGACGCGCTGTTGGGGCCTTGGTCCGTGCGCTGCGCGATGCCGATGCCGACGTGCGAGCGACCGTCTGCGAGGTGCTCGGCGGCATGTCAGACCCGCGGGCCATCGCGCCTCTGGTCAGCCTGTTGCGCGATGAAGATGATGACGTGCGCGGCGAGGCATTCAGCGCCTTGATTCGCATTGGTCAGGCCCGCGCCAGCAGCCTGCCCGATTACGCCGGCGAAGATCCGCGCTCCCCCAGCCTGGCGCTCACCCAGATCGTCTGGCCGGCCGACCTCGAAGCCGTCAAGCTGCTGCACGAAGCCCTCGAAGATGCCGATCCTGAGGTGCGCATCGGCGCGCTCTATGCCTTGGGACGCATGCAGGTTGCCGGCGCGTTTGACGCGATCTGGGGCCTGCTGACCGGCGATGCAGATACCGATGTGCGGGCCGCCGCCGCGTTTGCCATGGGCGATCTGATCGCCGCCGGCGAGCTGCGCGCGATCTCGGCGCTGGTCCAGGTTTGGCCCGAGGCGACCGACCCCGAGATGGCGGTCATCATCGTGCGCGCGCTCGCCGAGTCGGGGCATCCCGATGCCCATCCGGTTCTGCTCGCCGCGCTTCGACACGTCGACGACCGGGTCCGCCAACTGGCCGTCATGGGCGTCGCCGAGGCTCGGGCCGGTGATGGCAAGCGACCAAACGGTGCTGCTGCCCTGGTCACGTCGCTGCGCGATCCCCATGTGGGCGTGCGCCGCAACGCTGTGTACGCATTGGGACGCCTCGACGCGGTCGAGCATATCGACGATCTTGTCGGCATCGTGCACGCCAACGACGCCGAGGTCCGCCATGCGGTGGGCGAGGCGTTGGCCCGATTGCATCGAGCCAGCGTGCGCGAGGGGCTGTCGCGCGCCGCTGCCGGCAGCGCCGAGTCGCGGCAAAGCGCGGCCTACCTTCGCGGCGTGCTGCGCGAACCCGATGGGCTCATCGAAGCCCTGCAGGATCCCGAGCCTGAGGTGCGCAAAGACGCGGCGCTCGCCATGGGCAACTGCGCCGACGCTCGTTTTCGCGGCCCCCTCGAAGGCGCCCTGACCGACGACGCCTGGCGTGTTCGGGTCGCGGGGGCCGAAGGATTGCGACGGCTGGGCGACCCCCGCGCCGTGCCCGCGCTGCAGGCATGCGTTGACGATGCGCACGCGGTGGTGCAAAACGCGGTGAACATGGCATTGCGCGCGCTCGCCGCAGCAGTCTGAGCAGCGCACGCTGAGCAGCACGCGCCGAGCGCCGCACGCTGAGCACCGCATAGGAGAGGGTCGACCGATGGGCATCTATGTCGCAATTGAAGGCCCGATCGGCGTCGGAAAGACGACCCTTGTTCGTCGTCTAAGCGCGCGCCTTGGCGCCCAGGTGGTCCTCGAGGTCGTCGAAGAGAACCCCTTCCTGCCGCGGTTCTATGAAGACCAGGCCCGCTTCGCGTTCCAGACCCAGCTGTTCTTCTTGATGAGCCGCTTTCGCCAGCAGCAAGAGTTGATGCAGGCCGACCTGTTCACGCCCAACGTGCTGGCCGATTATCACCTGCTCAAGGATCGCATCTTCGCGCGCCTGACCCTCAAGGACGACGAGTTGGGGCTCTACGATCGGGTCTACCAGTCGCTAGAGACCCATATCCTCAAGCCGGATGTGCTGGTGTACCTGCATGCGCCGATCGACGTCTTGCTGGGGCGAATCGCGCAGCGCGGGCGGCCATTTGAGGCCGACTTCGACGCCGACTACCTGACCCGCCTATGCGGCTTCTATCAGCAGCACTTCGCGCACTACAACCAGACGCCGCTGCTCGACCTCGACACGACGCATATCAACTACGCGACCGACGACGAGATGCTCAATCGCGTCGAAGCCGCCGTCCTGCGGCTCGCCGAGGGCAAGCCGGGCGACACCGTGCGCATCACCCGCCCCGATCAGCTGATCTTCGGCCTCTGACGCCGCCAGCCCAGCGCGAGCAGGGCAAGCATCTACGCTGACGCGCCCGGCGCGCCGGGCGCTGCCGCACAGCCGTCGGTCGTCCGCGCGCCGCGTTGCTGATCCACAGGCGGCGCTGGTGCCACCAAACATCGAGAGGCCCGAGCTGTGGCCCAGCGCAAAGTCGAGGCCGGGGCCCGTCGCCAAGGCGGCGAGCGGATCGTCAGGCGCCGCGATGTCGACCACCGGCGCGCTGTCGGTCCGGGGTCCGCGCCCCGAGCACTGACGCAGCTCGCCCACGTCGCTGTCGCCATAGTCACGCATGTCGCAGCGTCCGCCGAACGCCGCGACGCCGATGGCTGAATCGGCCGTGGACAGATACGTCAGGCTTGCTCGATCGCGTGAACGTCGGTCCCAGCCGACGCCTGGCGACCAGCCCGACCAAGCATCGGTGATGCGGCCATGTACGGCGGTTTCAGCCGGCAAGCCCGCCAGCCGGATCGCCCAGGTGCCCTGCTCAAGGGTGTCCGAGAAGCCATCGCCCCTGAACAGGATGCCGTCGAGCCGTCGAGCCGGATGATCTGCAGCGCTTCGGGTCGCGCGTCGCTGGTCCGGGCCACATGGGCTTGCACGTAGCCATATGGCAGCTGATGGCGCCCATCAAAGAAGCCGTCGCCCACCGTGAATGCCAGCTCGACTTGGCCATCCGCGCTCAGCTCGATCGGCTTGCCCGCGCTGTTCAGGTTGCCCAGCGGACACACCTGCAGCATGCCGCGCTCGCGAGCTGCATCCATCGACGCTTCGAAGATCGAGCCGCCGTCGCCCACGACGCCCACCGGCTGACTCCACTCGCGCAGCATCAAGACGGCCCCCCGCTCGGCGGCGTCCGCGAAGACCAACCCCATGCGGGCCTCATCGACCTGCGCATACCCGATGTAATCCGCGCCGGGCGCCAGGCCGATGCGATCGCGAAGCCCCGGCTGGCCGCCCAGCAGGATGCTCGCGACGCCGGTGCCGTGGCTGGCGTCGATGGTGGCGGTGAGGTCGGCCGCAGCCGTCAGGTTCTCACCGCGGCGATAGATGTGCTCGCGCAGCCAGAGCTGGCGAATCTTCGATGTGCCCAGGCCAAACAGCTTCTCTTCAGCGTCGAGCTGCGCGTTCAATGGCGGGCGCCGCGGCGAGCCCATCGAGGCGATCCCACCCCATATGGCACCCGAAGACGACCTGCCGAACTGGTACTTGGGCGTGTTCGCGATCGGTATTCCGGCCGACCTCGCGTTGAGTTGGCACCCCACGGAGGACTGGGACAAAGGCGCTGAATTAGGCGACGCGAGCGCGGCAGCCTTGATGGTTGAGCTGATGCTCGGTAGAGGGTGACATGCCTGAGACCAAGATCCCGACCGTCACGACCCTGACCGCTAAGATCCCAATTGGGACCGTCCTGCTCGATATGGACGGCGTACTGACCGACTTTGTCGGCGCCGCCATCACCGCGCATGGCGAGCGCCCCGAGGCGATCCTCGCCGAGTGGCCGCCCAAGACGCATTGGCTGCACGAAGTACTCAAGGTTGACCTGACCGAATTCTGGCGGCCCCTCAACGCGCAGGGCGAGCGCTTCTGGCGCAACCTGCCCTCCTATCCGTGGACGCCCGCGATGCTCGAATGGGTCGAAACCGTGCCGCCCAACTGGGCGATTTGCACCTCGCCATCCCGCCATCCGGCCAGCTCACGCGGCAAGGTGGAGTGGCTGTACGCGAACGTGCGGCCGGCCTTCCGCGAGGTCGTGCTCACGCCGCGCAAGCACCTGCTCGCCAACCCGCGCGCGGTGCTGATCGACGACACAGAGCGCATGGTGGAGCGGTTTGAGGACGCGGGCGGGCACGCGGTGCTCTTCCCGCAGACGTGGAACCGCAAGGGCGCGATGGCCGATCCTTGGGCGCATGTGCTTGAGGAGCTGACGACCCGATTCTCCTTCGAGACGCCCGCCTAAATCTCGATTGAGCCCGCCCTCAGGCGCTGACCGGTCAGATCAACTCGGCGAGCTCAGCTCGGTTCGATCACCGCCAGAAGGTCGCCGCCGTTGATCGCTTCGCCGAGCTGGGCGTGCAGCGCCCGCACGGTGCCGGCCACCGACGTCGTGATCGTCGTCTCCATCTTCATGGCTTCCGTCGACAGCACCGTCTGGCCCGCCTTGACGACGTCGCCGACCGCCACGTGCACGGCCACGACCTTGCCGGGCATCGGGGCGCCAATCTGGCCAGGCTGCGCGGGATCAGCCTTGGCCCGCTGCACGACCTGCGCAGACGCCACGTGATCGATGACCGAGATCTCGCGCGGCTGTCCGTTGAGCTCGAAGTACACCATCCGACGCCCGCCGTCGGTGAGCCCGCCGATCGCCTGCAGACGCACCACGAGCGTCTTGCCCGGCTCGATCTCGACGCAAATCGTCTCGCCCACTTCGAGGCCGTACAGTACGGCCGACGTGGGCAGGCCCTCGATCTGTCCATACGTCTCAACGAAGTCGAGATATTCAGCAAATACGCGAGGGTATAGCGCATCGCTGAGCAACTCATGCTCGCCCGCTGGGCGCTCCAAGCGCGCCGTCAGTCGGATCTGGGCCGCGTCGAAGTCATGGTCGCTCAAGCTCAAGCCCGCGCGCTCGGTCAGCGGCGCCTCGC
>JBNMOZ010000396.1:0-5954 GCA_051276005.1 Bradymonadia bacterium
CTTGCTCAGCTCGAGCAGCGCCGGCGACTCAGTCTCGAGGGCGCGCTGAACCACCCCGCCCGAGGCGAGGAAGCGCTTGACCAGCATCCACGCCCACAGGCTGATGGCGGCATGCGCCAGCGCCGCGCCCAGCACCGATCCGATCGCATCGGGGAGGCCTGAGCGCTCCACGAGGATCCCGGTCAGCCACAGGCTCGCGGCGGGCATGGTCGCCAAGACGAACCCCACCCCGGCGCTGCGCAGGTGCTGACGCCAACTCGACACGTCCCGCGCCATCCAGGGGGCCAGGAGCCGACGCGTGAAGTAGCGCCCAAACGGCAGCAAGAGCAGGGCGCAGATCAGCAGGATCACGTCGAGCGGCGACGTCGCCATGCGGTGCAATGACGCCAGCGAGTCATCACCACCGATGCGCACGAACCAGGCTTGCACGCGGCTGAAGTTGTCTTCGCCGCTGGTCCGCAGCTGGGTCCAGATCGCCGGCGCGTCGCGGATACCAAACAGGCGCGTGCGCACCAATTGGTCGAGCTCGATGTACGCGCGAGCGCGCTCGTCGATGATGTTGCGCAGGGCCTCGCCGCGGGTGATCAGGGTGCTCAGGACGGCGCGTTCATCGCGCAGCATCGCGTCGCCGATCGGGCTGGGGTCTTCGACTTCACTGTCGCCCAGGAGCGCGTCATCGATGTCGAATCGCCGCGATTGGGCCGCCTCGATCCGGGCGAAGTCAGCCCTCGGACCGCTCGTCTGGAGCTCGTGGCGGCGGCGTTGCAGCCGCTGAAGCGTGCGCTTGAGGCGCGAGGCGGTGCGCTGACTCGCGGCGTCGCTGTCGAGGGCCCGCCGGGTCACCTCCAGCTCGCTGCGCTCGCGTCGCAGCCGCTGGCGCTGGCTGTCGAGGCTGCGTTCAACAACCAGCCGATCGTACTCCGCGTTCGCGATGTTGATCCGGCCCTGCGTATTGGGCGTCGCGGTCGCGGCGGCCTTTGCCTGCAGCGCGGTGAGATCACGCTTGAGCCGGGCTGCCAGCCCATCGCGGTACCTTCGCTGGTAGTCGGCAAAGCGCCGCCGACGCTCGCGCGCCGCCTCGAGCCTGCGATCGACCCGCGCCAGCGTCGTGGGTGAGGTCCGCTCATCGAGCTGCTCGAGGCGCGTCGCGATGAGGTTCTCCTCGAGCGCCTGGTTCTCCTGGAGCAGCGCGGTCTTTTGTGGATCCGAGCCGTTGGGCGTTGGCTCCTCGCCCAGCGTATCCCGCTCGGCGATCAGGCTGCGGCGCTGATCATTGCGCTGGTCGATCAACGCGATGATCGCGTTGTGACGGCTCGACCAGCGCGCCTCGTCGACGCGCGCATCTTCGGCGTCGGCTTCAATCTTCTCCCAGCCCGACCATGACGGATTCGACGGCACCACATCGGGCACCTTGGCGAGGGGGGGCGGTGACTCGCGGCGCGCCGTCGACGCGGCTTGTCGCAGCAGATCCTGCAGCTGGGTGAGCAACTCGACGCGCCGGCGCAGGGTCGGCTCGAGCGCGCTGGGCGCCTCGACCGCGCGCGCGCGCGTCGACTCGAGCGCCGCTTCGACCGCGTTGAGCGATGGTTTGGGCTGGGTCCAGGTCGGCGAGGCCAAGCAAGGTGCGCCGAAGAGGCACCAGATCACAACGAGACAGAGACGATGCATGGTGTGTTGTCTGTCAGTTGAGTCGCTCACCGCAAGGACTGCGGGACAGGGTGGGGCGGCCAGCGTGGCCCATCGGCGCGAACGTGCTTGGCGGACGCGCTAGACTGGTCGAGTCGTGATCCCGAGAGGGGCCGCACCCAATTGATGCCCACGAAGTTGTTGGAACCTCATCCGGGCAGCTCAGCTGCGGTCGGCCCAGCTGCGGTCGGCCCAGCTGCGGTCGGCCCAGCTGCGGTCGGCTCAGCTGCGGTCGGCTCAGCTGCGGCGACGGCGGACCACCCCCAGCACGCCCAAGCAGATCCACCACGCCGAGGGCGTGCTGTTCGATCCGGGCGCGGCGGCGCAACCATCCGAGCCGCGCGCGGCCTGATCAGACTCGACGATCACGGTCGCGTCGGCGGGCGCAGCGGCGTCGGTCACGCCAGCGTCGGCCACGGCCATGTCGCTCTCCACGCCCGCGTCGGGCTCGGCGTCGTCGCCTTCGCAGACGTTCTCGCCGCAGCTTACGCCGTCTTCGCAGTCCTCATCGGCCAGGCAACGGCCGTCGATCTCGCAGCGCCAGGCGCTGGGGCAGATGCCCTTGCGGGCGTAGTCGGGGTTGACGCAGTGGTCGCCGTCGGGGCCGGGCAGGTCGGCGCAGATGGTCTCGCCGGGGCACACTGGGTTGTCGAAGTCGCACGGGCTCAGGCAGCGCGGCCCGCGCGACAAGCCGACGCAGACGGCGTCGCCGGTGCAGGCGTCGTCGTCGGTGCAGGGCGTACACGTGTCGCAGCCGGCCTCGGCGTCGTCTGGCCCGCACAGGCCATCGATGCAGAACAGGCCATTGCTGCAGTCGCGGTGGAACTCACAGGCGGCGCGAAAGTCCGGATCCGGGAAGCATGTGGGGAAGTAGTTGCCGGGCAAGCGCGTCGGATCGCAGCGGATGCCGTCGCGCGTCCGCTCGCAGTTGGCGTTGCCGCAGACGAAGCCATCGGGGCATGCGCCCTGGGCGCCGGGCACGCAGTCGCAGGAGCAGAAGTCGACGCCGCCACCGCTCACGCGCACTTCGCTCTGGCACCGCACGCTGCCCCAGCGCTCGCCACACTCAGCGTTGCCCGGGATGCAGACCTGGGGCGCGTTGTCGCGCAACGTCCGGCAGTCGAACCCAAACGGGCAGTCATCGTCGCCTTCACACGCGTCGGTGCACACCGCGGCCGCTTGCGAGCGGCTGTCGGCCGTGTCGACGCAGACGGTGCACTCCAACGTGCAGGGCTGGCCAATATCGCCCAGCTGCGGCGCGGGGATCACGCAGGCCAGCGCGCCCTCCTCTCCTTCGACGTCAACGCACCGCGCCGCGCCGGGGCAGTCGGCGTCGACCGCGCAGTCGGGCGCGCAGCGATCATCGATGCAGCGCGGGCAGGCGGCGTCACACGTGCCCGCGACGAGGCCTGGATCGAGCGCCGCCGCGACGGCCGCCGCGGCGTCGACACGCCCATAGCCGAAGCCGGTCGAGAAGCCGTTGTCGTCGTAGGCGAAGAGCGCCTCGAGATCGACGCCGATTTGCTGCTCCCAGGGGTTCTTGTCGGCGTTGATCTTCACGGCGCTGCGCTGCAAGACGAGGCGCACCTGCTGGGCGGTCAGGTCGGGGTTGGCCGAAAGGACCAGACCCGCCACGCCCGCAACCACGGGCGCTGCAGCCGACGTACCGCCGAAGTTGCGCGTGAACGCTTCATTCGAATAGCCCTCGCCGCCTTGGTAGTCGGTGGTCGCGATGCCCGTCTCGCCCTCGTAGCAGCCGCGGCTGGGGCCCGCGATGGCGATGACCTCACCGTAGTTGCTGTAGCAGGCGAAGTCGTCGATGCGGGTGCTCGCCGAGACGGTGATGACGCCCGGGTGGCTCGCGTAGGGGTTCGCCGTGGCAGGGGTGAAGAAGTCGTTGCCCGCGGCGAAGACCAGCACGACGCCCTTGCCCTCGCGGCCTTCGGTCGTGATGCGGTTGAAGACCTCCCGCTCGGCCTGCGCCAGCGGGAAGAACCGCGTCAGGCGCGGGCCCCAGGAGTTGTTGATCACGTCGACGCCGGCCTCCTCGGCGCGGCTGAACGCCTCGGCGTTGCTCAGCGAGCGGAAGCTGCTGCCGCCGATGATGCGCACCACGTACAGGCTACAGTCGGGGCACACGCCGGTGCCGCCGATCTGGTTGTCGCCCCGCGCCGCGACCACGCCCGCCACCGCGGTGCCATGGCTCTCGCGATAAGGGGTGTTGTTGGGGCAAGAGCCGGCCGGCCCGGCGCCATCGGGGCTCTGGCCGCAGCCCGCTTCGGGATCGTCGTCGCGGTCGATGGCGTCAAAGCCACCGACGATGTTCGGCGCCAAATCGGGGTGGTCCATGTCGAAGCCGGAGTCGAAGATGCCCATGATGATGTCGGGCGATCCGGTGGTGGTGGCCCAGGCGGCTTCGGCCTGGATGTCGCCCACGTTCTCGGCGTTCTCCAGGTGCCACTGATCGCCGATCTCGGGATCGTCGGGCAGCTCATAGGTGGTCACGTCGCGGATGAGGTCGGGCTCGACCCAGCGCACGCCGGGCTGGCCGCTCAAGGCCCAAGCCGCGCCGACCGCGTCGCCATCGTCAGCGACGGCCGACCAGACGCCGGGCATGCGGCTCTCGCGCACGAGTTGAACGCCGACGCGCTTGAGCAGCGCATCGTCGGGCACGCCATCAAAGGCCACCGCGAGGTGCTGATCGAAGAAGCCAACGCCGGTCTGGCGCGTGACCGCGGGCCAGGTCGTGCCGGCGACGCCATCTTGCACGAGGCCCTCGCCGATACGCCGCAGCGCCTCGGCATCCTCGACGCCGACAACCTGAATCGCGACGCGACCCGGGAGCAGCTGCACGATATCGGCGATCAGAGCGTCGGGCGCATGGGCCGCGAGGCTTTGGGCGACCTTGGCCGAATCGACGCGCCCTTGATCGAGCAGGAGCCATTCGGAGGACAGGTCATAGATGAAGGTGCGGTCTCCGTTAGGATAAGCACGCCAATCATAGGGCGACGCGGCATGGACGCTGAGGGGCAGCAGGGCCAGGAGCAACAACAGAAAATGACGCAAGTGCGACCTCTTTGGGGCGGTCTTGGGATGGAATTGATTCAGAACTTCGAAGGGCTGCAATGGTCGTACCGTAGTGGCTGACAGGGTGGGGGGTCGATGCAGAGGGTGCCCCGATCGCTGCGACCGCGCATTTGCGGGCCGCTGCTGGGTCTGCTGCTGCTGTCGGCGGGCGCGCATGCGGCTTTTTGGGTGGCCGCGAAGCATGCGTATCCTCAGACGCTGGTCTCTATCGCGTCGACCAGCGAACTCCACATCGTGACCTGCCATGACGGCTTCATTGGTTTGCCGGTTGCGATACCAGAGCCCATCGCGTCGAATCGTTCATTTTGGCCGGCATCGGTCTCTCTCTTCGCCAAGAATGGGTGGTTTGGCGCAGAGCGCGAGCAATTGCGGTCCGCCTACCGCATCCACGCGGTCTTCGAAGGCCATCAGTCTGACCTGGATCACTGCACCGCTCAATTCGCCGATCGTCGCCGTCCCGACAGGCCGTATGCGGTGCACATCGTGGTCGAGTACGGCCGCCTCAACGTGAACCCAATCACCGTCTACACTGGTCAACCCAAGCTGCGCGCCTGCCTGCAAGAGCGCATGCGGGCGTGGGCGGATTGGCCAATGGAGCCTGACCACATTTCGGTCAATATTAGCCGTTTGCCGCGGACGCCTGACTGACGCGGATTGGTCGCGATCGCGCGTCAATTTAAACCTGGAGCAGCAGGCCGCCGGTGGCCCGAGCGTGGCAGATCGCGTCGATGCCGTCGGGCGTCTCACGTCGCAGCGTCTCGGCAGGCCAGACCTCAAATCGCAACGCGCCGGGACGAACCGTGGTTCTCAGCGCAGCTGAGGTTCCGGGGCACGCTGTTTGCGCAGTAAACTGCGTGAGGGTGGGAGTTTGAGGGAGGATGCCCGCCTCCCTCAATGCCGACCGCAGGTCGGCCCAAGCGCCGAAGGCGCGTAAAACAGAGCAACGTCGCGGGATCTGCTCAGCGTTCGACGCCAGCACTGACCGGACATCGCAGCCTGCGACCAACGCGCCGGCGACGCCCGCGGGCGACTTAGAGATCCAGCGCCATCCGCAGCGCGGCGTATTCGCTCGTCCACACATCACCATCGCGCATCACAAACGTCTCCATCTCACACCGCGCCGGCCGATCCGACGCCACCGCGATCCAGTACGTAGGCGGCTTGTCTGCGCGGGGCATGAC
>JBNMOZ010000397.1:0-5944 GCA_051276005.1 Bradymonadia bacterium
ATGCTTCATCAACGCCTGCGCCGACTCGATAGTCGGCGTCGCGACGCAGTTGAAGAGGTTGGGGGGGCCACCGGCGCGCATGATTGCGGTGTTGAGCGCGTCGATGAAGAAGGCCGAAGTGCGCTTCGCGCTGGGGTGGGTGTTGAAGACCACCGCGTTGCCCGCGGCCAACATGCCGATGCCGTTGTTGAGGATCGTCTCGGTCGGGTTGGTGCACGGCGTGATGCTGCCGATGACCCCAAAGGGCGCGAACTCGGTGAGCGTCAATCCGTGGTCGCCCGACTCTGCGCGTGGCTGCAAAGCCTCGATGCCGGGCGTCTTCTCTAAGACGAGGGTATTCTTCGCAAGCTTGTCGTCGTAGCGACCCAGGCCGGTCTCGTCGACCGCCATGCGCGAGATCGTCTGCAGGACGCGCCGCGTCTCGTCGCGCAATGCCTCAATGAGGAGCCCACGCTGAGCGAGGGTCATCGCCCGCAGGTCAGTGAAGGCCTGCCGGGCGGCGCTGACCGCCGAGTCGACATTCGGATGGACGCCCTGCCCACCGATTTGCTCGCCGCGCGCGTGGCGCAAGACCGCCGGTGCGCTGGGTCCCAAACGGGACACGACCTGCTCGACAATCCGTGCGATTTGCTGCTCGTCCACGAGCCCTCCCCAGCGTCATCCCGCAAGTCATGCACTCTGGCGTGATGACTGCGCGCTCAACGATCGCTGCGGCGTACAGGTCAGGACCCGACGCTGCGAGCGGCGCTATTTCTGGTAGATCACGTCGTCGCCCACCGCGAGGGTGTCGACGATGGCCATGATCGTCGCGTCGACCGGCCGGTTCTGCGTGATCGTGGTTTGGCGGGCTGAGGAGCCGCTGGCGTACAAAACGACCTCACCCACGCCGGCGCCGACCGCGTCGACCGCAACCACGCTGCTTGACTTGATCTCACCGGTCGCCAGATCAATCGGTGCGACAGCAAGGAAGGTCATTCCCACCAGCTCCGCCTCTTTCTGACTCGCGACGACCGTACCGATCACCTTGCCGATGATCATTGGATCAAGTGGCGGCGGGCGCGCGGCCCAGCGGGAGGTGCAGATCGATGTTGCCATGCGGGCGCGGGATCACATGGACCGAGACCAGCTCGCCCACCCGCTCTGCAGCGCGTGCGCCCGCTTCGGTAGCGGCCTTGACCGCTGCAACGTCGCCACGGACCACGGCGGTCGTATAGCCGCCGCCGATCTTCTCGTAGCCGACGAGCTCGACCTTGGCAGCCTTGACCATTGCGTCAGCAGCTTCGACCATTGCCACGAAGCCTCGGGTTTCGATCATGCCCAATGCATCCGACATTCAAGCCCCCTTTTGAGTGCGGCTCGTGCCGCGTCGATGAATCATGAGTGCGCGTCTTGCGCTCTACGCCTGCCGCTCACCGCCTGCAGTTGAATGCCGGCGGCCGCGTCAGACGCCGGTGACTGCCTCAAGCGCCGCGATGGCGGCATCTCGAGCAGCGTCAATCTCAGCTTCCGAGCCCGCCAAGTATAGCCGCCCGAAGGAGCCAAACGGTCGGATATCGATCAAGAAGATGTTCGCCGCCTTCTCGGCCTCGTTCGCGGCCAGCGTGACGTATGCCGCCGGCTGCGTTTCGAGGATGAAGAGCGACTGCCCCGGCAAGATCATGTTGCCACGGCTGTTTCGATTGATGATCTGCGACTGGTAGGCCTCGACCGAGCGGATGACCTGGCTTGAGACCACCTTGGGCTTCATACGCTCTTCTTCGCGCAGGCCCAGCCCTTCGAGGATCGCCTCACCGGCGCTCTTGACCTCGCCCTTGTCGAAGTCATGCACCTCAAGCAGCCCATAGGCGCGCTCGACCACCTGGACCGCGGGCACGACACTGGTCGCCTTGAGGGCGGTATCGGTGATGCGGTTAATCGCGATGCCGGGGGCGATTTCGACCCACAGCGACGCCATCTCAGGGACCGGCAAGAAACCACGTGAGGTCTTGCCGACGTAGCTCGTCAGCTGCGGCTGCAGACTATCGAGGAAGACAAACGACCGCAGCGTGATGCTCATGAACTGACGTTCCTTTAAGGGGCGCAATCAATCGCGGGACCGTACCACAGGGATCGGGGGTCGACAACCCGCCGAATGGGCGTTTCGACGGCGCTTCGAGTGGGCCGCGGTTGCGCGCCAAACTGCGCCGTTTGCTTTCGGGCGGTGGCTTGCGCGATCGTCAAAAATGTCAGCCTTATGACCGAGAACGTTCGCGGTCGCGCGCGGGGAGATTCAAGTATGCAGTGCAGTGGATGCAAAGTACGCGGCAGCCGTTGGAGCGCATGGCTTTTGGGGCTGACGTTGCTGGCCTGCGCCGATGGCACCCTCAGCCAAGCCGACCCTGAGCCCGAAATGGGCGGCGAGCCCGAGGCGCCCCTCGCCTGTACCGACCCGATCATCTTGCCCTCTGGCGAGGAAGTGCCCTGCATCGGACCGGGTGAGAACGAGGCGCCGCCTGACGGTGAATACGTCGAGCCCGTCATCGACAACACCGACCTCGAAGAGGCGCAGGAGCGCTTCCTCACCCAGGACGGCGATGGCAAGATCTTCATCTACGTGAATGAGACGCGGCGCGTGGGCGTGCGGACCGTCGACTTGGCGGGTCGCCCTGTCGAGGGGCAACGGATTCGGTTCGAGTTGGTTGAGAGCGACGAGCGCAACCCATCCGAGGCGCTGTTGGGCGCGGGCATGACCGCGACCAACGAGTTTGGCGTGGCGGACGTGCAAGTCACAGGCGGCCCGCGCCCGTCCTTCTTCTACCTCGATATGGCGTCAGACGGCTTGGATGGACTGCGCTATCAGGTCAGCGTGATTCAGCCGCCCGAAGGCCGCCCGGTCGAGCCCCCGGACCCGAACCTTCCCCCGCCCGATCCGATGGTGGGGTGCATGGAGACGCTGGGCACCTACCAGATGCAGAACCTGTACGAGCCGGGTCGGCTTCTGGGCGATGGGCCGTTCCAGGCGCTCGAGACGATTCACCAGGCGCTCTCGGATCCCGGTGGGCTGGTCGGCGACCTCATTCGCGACCGCATTGGCGGCATCTGGGGGTCGCTCGTCCGGGGCGCCATTCGCCCGGTCATCAACTACCTTTATCAGTACATCGTGCAAAACTACGCGCCCGACTGGCTCCAGGCCACGCTGGCGGTGGTTGAGGACATCTCTTCTTTGCTGACCGAGTTGGAGATCAACGGCACCATCGAGTTGGGCGCGGTCGACGATGTGTGTGCGCTCATCGGGCGACATCGCTGGGAGACGCTCGTCTTCAACTGGCGTTTCAACTGCCCGCCGGGCGATGAGATGTGCGGTCGCTATGACATCCCCCTCGAGCGTTTGGGCGCCTCGGTCAGCGAGAGCGAGTTTACGGCTCGTGTGGTGCGCAACTTCGGTCCCGTCGCGACGTTGGAGATCGACGAGCACACCCTCGACTTGAACCTCGGGGTGGCGATCGTCTGGTTCCTGCAGGAGTACGTGCTGCCGGCGCGCTTTAACGTGGGCAGCTTCGGTGAGCTGCTTCAGCTGGTCCTGCCCTGCGATGCGGTGGGCGATCTGGCTGCCGACTATCTCTCGGGCGTTCCGCTGATCGGCTTCGCCGTGGGCGAGCTTGTCGAGGAAGCCTGCGAAGCCGGCATGGAGGCGGCAGGCAACTATCTGACCCGGCTGCTCACCGACCAGCTCAGCGTCAGCACCTTCAGCATGGCCGGCGAGTGCAAGCTGCGCGACGTCAATGGTGACCAGCTCGCCGACAAGCTGCAGGAGGGCCGCTGGACGACGGGCCTCGAGGGCGACTTCAGCGCCGAGCGTATCGAATAGCGTTCTGAGTCGCGGCCCGCCTATCCGGTCCGTGCTTGGGCACAGTTGGCGCTTCCCAGCGGCGCACTTTCGCCTCTGCAACCCGACCTATAAATCAGGACCGCCAACGCGATGTGCCAGGGCTGTCTCTTTCGCTTGACGGAGGCGCAGGCGCGTTGATAGGTTCCGGCGCAAAATTAGTGGGAGTTGAACCATGCCGAATAGCAAGTCTGCATCGAAGCGGATGCGTCAGAACGAGACGCGTCGCGTGCGTAACCGTCTCATTGCCACCGCCAGCCGGACCGAAGTCAAGAAGGTGCGCACTGCGCTTGACGCAGGCGAGCTTGACACCGCCAAGGCGTTGCTGCCCAACGCCGTGCGGAGCCTTCAGCGGGCCGCCAACAAGGGCGTGCTGCACACCAACACCGCCAGCCGTAAGGTTGGCCGCTTGGTCAAGGCCGTCGAAAAGGGCGCCAACGGTTGAGGCGACGCGTGGTGCTGAGCGCCACGCCGTCCCTCGGGCCGAATCTCTGACGGGCCGAACCCCATGGCCCCAATCGCCGTCTGGTCTCAGGCGGCGCAGAGATCTAGAATCATCGCTTCAAAGACGATAGCTGCGGGCAGCTTGCTGCCTTTGAGCCCCTGGTCTGCCTGGGCCAGGCGGTCGAGCGCCGCCAAGAGCTCGTCTCCTCGATACAATCCCAACTGTCGGTCGAAGTCGCGCACCCGGAAAGCCGGGACGCCAGCAAGGCGCGCGGCGTCTTGCGTTGACGCGCCGCCCATGCGCGCGCCGTGTCCGATCAACAGTTGCCGAAACTGACGCGTCACCAACGACATGAGGCCCAGCGGATGCTCCCCCTGCTCGATCAGATGGTGGGCCCGGGCGAGCGCCTTGGAGACGTTGCGCTCTGCCACCGCGTTGACGAGATCCCAGACCGTTCGGGTGCGCGTGTGCACGACGGTGTCCTGCACGTGCTGCGCGCTGATGAGGCCGGGCTCGGGCACATAGAGCGTCAAGCGCTCGACGGCTGCATCCAGCGCCGCCAGATCACGCCCCAACGCTTCAACCAGCATCGATGCCGCCGTGGCGTCAATTCGACGATTGCGATCTTGCGCGCGCGCCCGCACCCAGTTGGGCAGCGTGCGCTCGCTGGGCGTCTTGGTCTCGAAGACCAGGCCGTGCTTGGCGATACGCTTGTAGAGCGCGCCGTTCTTCTTGACGCGCGTCGTCGCCTCGAACACGACGCATGCCATGGGATCGGGGGCGCTGACGTAATCGACCAGCGGCTTGACGTCGGCCTTGTTGAGGCCAAACACCCCCTGCGCGTTCTTGATCCAGACAAAGCGCCGCGCCGCCATCATGGGCAAGGTGCGGGCGGCCTGCGCGATGCGTTCGGCGTCGGGTCGGGTGCTGCCGTCGAAGCGGTCGAGGTTGAAGTCTTCGATGGCGCCGTCGAGCACGATGGCCCGCAACCACGACACGGCTTGCCGGGTTTCAAAGGCCTCGTCGCCATGCAACAGGTAGACGGATGCGGTGCCGCCTTTGAGCACCTCGGCGAACGCTGTCATGAGTGTCCCTGGGGGCTCATCGGGCTCCTCGCGTGGTCCAGCGAAGCCAGAGACGATCGACGCCCTGGCGAATCGCAGTGTGCAATGCAGCGCGCCGCGCCAGCAATGAATCTTCGAGCGTCGCGCCGCGCCGCCAGGACGCCGCGACCACCTGTTGCGCCTGCCAAATCGGCGCCCCATCACGGGTGGCGACGAGCTCGATGACGACCCGCGATTGAGTCTGCGCGACGGTCCCGTCGAAGGCCAGCGCCTGATCGCCGAGGGCCCGAACGCGTCCCGATAGCTCCGCGGCGCCCTCATGCGCAGCACCGGCGATGCCGCGCAACGCCCGACGGGTGACGATGCCCAGGTCGCCCTGGGCCGTCAGGTCTTCGATGGGGCCGATGCGCGTCCCGGCCTCAGCCGTGACGAGCGCGTATCCGCAGCCTGAGCACAACGAGAGAACAACCATCAGAGCGGCGCGAAGCATGCGCGTCTCTACCATGGGCGAGCGACGCTTGCACCGTCATCGACGCGGCGATACGGTCGCCGTCGATGCCAGCCCCCCTC
>JBNMOZ010000398.1:0-5944 GCA_051276005.1 Bradymonadia bacterium
GCTGAACCGAAACTGATTCACGTCATCCTCGAGCCAGCGAATCCGACGCGCGCCGCCCACGTCGCCGATCTGCACCTCACCGACGGCCCAGGCGTGATCGCACATGCCGCTCGTGATCTGGGCCGCGTCGACCCGGTATCGGCCGTCGATCTGGCACGCGGGCGCGGCGGCGAGCGTGGCCGTCGCGGCGCCGCAATCGACCGCCGAGCCGCCGCTGACGCGCGCGCGCTCGACGCGCAAGTCGCCGGCTGACAAGGTGATAGTGACGGTGTCGAATTCCCCCGCCTCGGCGTCGGCAGTGCACGTCACCGCCCGCAGCCCGCAGCTCGCGTCGATGTCGACGATGCTCGCCGCCACGTCGCCGTATCGGATGACGTTGGTGGCGTGATCAAGGACGACCAGATCGCCTGCCTCGGGGCCCGGCGCGCGGCAACCTTCGCCGTCGCGGACCACGTTCGAAGCAATGTAGCGATCGCCGTAGCCGCACTCGGCGAGTCGCTCCGGGGGCGGGGGCATGCCGCCTGCGCCGCCCATCGCGCCGCCCACGCCGCCTGCGCCGCCCACGCCGCCCACGCCGCCTGCGCCGCCTGCGCCACCCACGCCGCCCGCTGCACCGTCGCCGCCAGCGCCGCCCTCGCCGATCACGCCACCCGCGCCGCCGACCGAATCCATGTCGGTCGAGTCATCGATCGCGTCGTCACAGCCGACGAGCATCACCATCACCAAGAGCCAGTACCGCATTGAGACCTCCAAATACGAGCGTCGGTGCAGGTGGGGCATCGTGTAAAGCCCAGTGCGCAACACCTGTGACGCGCGGTGCCACGGCGATCGCCTGCGCGGCTGCCTTGGCAGTGTCGCCGTGCGCCATCAGGCACGCGCGATCGCGCGCCGATAGTGACCATTGCGCCGGCTCGGGACGTGTCCGCGACGGGCGCAGGCCGCGATGCTGATCGCGGGCAACACGAACGATTCAAGCGGGCGAGCCGCCGGGGCGGCCATGCGCGCAGCTCGCGGTACCGCGAGGCGACTTCATCGACGATCGCGACCCCGACGGGGCGAGCAGCCAGTTGGCGGCGCGGGCCCCTGGCGACCGCGTGCACAGCCCGACCAACCCAACCAACCGCCCGTGCGGCTCAGCCACTTTTCGTGATGCCGTACTTCTTCATCAGCTTGCGAAAGTACTTGCGGTCGATCTCGGCATCGCGGGCCGCGTGGCTGATGTTGAACTCGTGCTTCTCGAGCAGCGTGACCAGGTAGTCGCGCTCGAAGACCGAGATCCACTTCTCCTTGGCGATCTTGAAGGTGCCCAGCTCGTCGACGGCCTGCGCGTCCTCGCCCATGATCTGCGGCCGCAAGTTCGACAGCCGCTGCATATGGCTCGACCCGATGAGGTGCCGCGGCAGATCCGCCATCTCGATGGTGTCGCTCTCGGCGAAGCTGCACGCGCGCTCGACCACATTGAGCAGCTCGCGCACGTTGCCCGGCCAGTCGAACGCCATCATCGCTTCGAGCGTGTCGCGGCTGATCGTATTGATCCGAAGTTGATCCTCAGCGCCGCGGTTGAAGCGGCCCTGAGCCAAGAAGTGTCGGACCAGAATCGGGATGTCTTCGCGGCGCTCGCGCAGGGCCGGCAGGAACACCCGCACCACGCTCAGGCGGTAGTAAAGGTCTTCGCGGAAGCGGCGGGCGCGGACCTCTTCGTCGAGCTTGCGGTTGGTCGCGGCGACCACGCGAACGTCGACCTTCGTCGCCCGCGTCGCGCCCACCCGCCGCACCTCGCGCGTCTCGAGCACGCGCAGCAGCTTGGGCTGAAGATCCAGGCTCAACTCGCCCAACTCGTCGAGGAAGATCGTGCCACCGTCGGCCATCTCGAACAGGCCTGGCCGCGAGCCAATCGCGCCCGTGAACGAGCCGCGCTCATGACCGAACAACTCGGACTCAATGAGGTTTTCGGGCACGGCGGAGCAGTCAAAGACCACAAAAGGCCCAGCGGCCCGCAATGACCGCTCGTGGATCGTGCGCGCGACGACCTCTTTGCCCGTGCCGGTCTCGCCCTCGATGACCACCGTGGTGCTGGTGGGCGCGATCTTCTCGAGGATGCCGAAGATCTCGCGCATCTTGACGTTGGTGCCGATGATGCGCCCGAAGCGATCGTCGGCCGACGGCTGAATGCGAACCGGCCGCGCCCCGCTCTTAAAGCGCAGGCGCGTGTTGCCGAGCATCACCGTGCAGCCCGGCTTGAGGTAGGCCTCTTTGATCCGCACGCCGTTGACAAAGGTGCCGTTGGTGCTGTCGAGATCTTTGAGGACGTAGCTGTTGCCCTCTTGGTGAATTCGGCAGTGGTGACGGCTGACCGTGTCGTCTTGCAGCACGAGGTCGTTAGACTCCATGGCGCCCAGCGTGATCACGGCCTGATCAAAGACGTGCTCGACCCAATTGCCCTGATGCTCCGTCTCAAGCCGACATTGCCGCAAATGCAACGTGGTGCCGCCATCATCTCGATAGGCGATCTGCGTCGGCGGCACATAGTCGGGGAACTTCTTGGACATGCGCGGGAGTGTGGCAAGCGCCCCGGCGCAACGCAACGCAACCGCGCCGATCGCGTCACGCTTTCGGACGCCGCGTCATATTTTCGGACAATTTGGACCCCGTGCGCGCGTAGAAACCGCACGATAGATGCTCCGACCCGCCAACTGAGGTATTCTCCGCCCGATGCAAGAGCAATTCGGCCGATATATTCTACTGGAGCGGATCGCCATCGGCGGTATGGCCGAGATCTTCAAGGCGAAGGCGCCCGGTCTGGGCGGCTTCGAGAAGGTCCTCGCGATCAAGCGCCTTCACCCGCGCTACAGCCAGGACGCTGACTTCATCGAGATGCTGATCGACGAAGCGCGCATCACGGTCGAGTTGGCGCATAGCAATATCGGACAAATCTTCGACCTGGGGAAGGTCGAGGACCACTACTACATCGCGATGGAGTTCATCGACGGGCGCGATCTGTATCGGGCGCTCAAGCGCCTGCGCGAGCGGCGCATGCAGTTCCCGCTCGACGCCGCAGCCTACGTCGCCATGGAGGCCTGCGCGGGCCTCGACTATGCCCACCGCAAGCGCGACTCCCGCGGGCGCCCGCTCAACATCATCCATCGCGACGTCTCGCCCCAAAACGTGCTGCTGAGCATGGATGGCGACGTGAAGATCGTCGACTTCGGCATCGCCAAGGCCGCCCTGCGCGCCTACGAGACCGAGGCGGGGATCATCAAGGGCAAGTTCTATTACATGTCGCCGGAGCAGGCGCGCGGCGAGCACCTCGATCACCGCACCGACATCTTCAGCCTGGGCATCGTGCTGTACGAGATGCTCACCGGAGACTTGCTCTACAAGGACGACGACGACGTCACGCTGCTCAGCAAGGTGCGCCGCGCCGACATTGAACCGCCCAGCATCGTGCGCCCTGACTTGCCGACGACGCTGGAGCGCATCGTGATGCGCGCGCTCAGCCGCGATCGCGAAGAGCGCTACCCCTCAGCGCAGCATATGCAGCGCGATCTGGCCCGCTACCTGCGCGACGCCGGGGCCGTCTTCAACAAGGCGCGTCTGGGCCAGTTGATGCGCGAGTTGTACGTCGACAACGTCGTTGAGCCGGCCGCCGACGGCAATCGGCGCGCGCGCAACCGAGACGACTTCGGCGCCGACGCCCGCTCTGTCATCTCGGTCGCGCAGTTCCACACGCCTGAGCCCACCGCGGTTGACGACCCGCTCGATGAGCCATCCGTCGAGCTGGATCCCTCGCTGCTCCACTCGATCAACTCTGAAATGTTCGAGCTGATCGACGACGACATCGAGCTGATCGAAGACGACTCGATGCTCGAATACACCACCGAGGCTGCGTTTGACGGTCAGGCCGGTCGGCAGTCGCTCAAGGCGACCACACAGCTGCCCCAGACCAGCGGATACGACCCGTCGCCGGTGCCCATCGGGGGCTCGCCCGCGGGCGCCTACGATCCGATGGCCGGGCTCGACAGCCTCGACGCGAACCTCTTCGAAGCTGAAGAGCCCACCCTCGCCTTCGATCGCAACCGAGGCCGCGGGCGCATCGAGCCGCGCGACCCGCTGCCCTTCACTGAGCGCCCTACGCCGGTCCCCCGGCAGGTGCCAGCGCCGCATGCTGAACCGATCCTTCGCCTGCCTGGCGCGACGCCGCGCATGGTCCAGCGCATGCCGGGCGAGCCTGAAGAGGCGACGTTTAGCCGACAGCCCACCGTCATCGTGCCCGGCGACGCGCCCCAGCGGGTGGCGCCTGCGCCCTCGCCGCGGCGTGCCCGAGCGCGATCAGCCGACACGCCGGTCGGCAAGCAGAGCCTGGCGGCGCGGCGAGATCGCAGCGCGCGTCGTGAGTCGAAGCCCTTCCCGCTCAGCCGCGAGCGCATGTTGCAGATCGCGATCATCATCGCGGTCGTGATCATCGCGGGCGTCTTCACCTCGTGGATCATCGACGACGATGATCCACAGATGACGCCCAGCGCGACGCCCATGGCGCAGCTCAACACGCCCAGCACCGATCCGATACGCGCCGTCGTGGGCCAGCCGACCAGGGCCACCGCCCAGGCGACCGCGCACAGCATCCGCATCACATCTGAGCCCAGCGGCGCCGAAGTGCTCCTCGGCGAACGGGTGATCTATCAGCCGACCCCCGTCACCGTGCAGGTGCCCGTCGGCGAGTCGGTCAAGATCACCGTGCGCCGTCGCGGCTTCGACCCGTACGTCGAGCAGATGTCAGTCGCGCCCGACAGCCCGACCGGCATCCGCGCCGTGCTGGCCCGCCAGACGGGCACCGTCCAGATCGATACGCGCCCCAGCAACGCCGTAGTGACGATCAACGACACCCCCGCCGGCCGCTCCCCGGTCACCGTCCCGCGCATCCCGCTCGACGCGCCGGTGGTCATCAGGGCTGAAGCCGACGGCTACACCGCCAAGCAGGTCACGCGCACCTTCAACGGTCGCACCGAGTTGAGCGAAATCCTGGAGTTGGAGCCGCTCCCCGTAGCCCCGACAACATCCGCACCTGTCGCCCGCCGCGCGCCTGCGCGCCGGAAGACGCCCCGGCGTAAGGCCACACGCCGAACCGCGCGCGCACCTGATCCGCCGGCCCGGCGTCCCCGAACCGCCCGCCGAACGCCCCGCCGTACGGCCCCGACGCGCGACCGAAACGACGCGCGAGACAGCCGCGGCAGCGCCGGCGCCCCCGGCAAGCTCAACGTGATCGCTCGGCCTTGGGGTTCGGTCTTCATCAACAGCCGCCTGGTCGCGCGCGAGACGCCGCTCATCGGCAAGGAGCTGCCGGCCAATCGCTACTCGGTGAAGGTGTGCTTCGAAGGCAACCCCGACGATTGCCAGAGCAAGCGGGTCAACATCGACGGTGGCAAGGCCGTGCTCAAGTTCCGCCGCTGACGCGCGAGGCGCAGCAAACGCGCAGACACGGCGCAACTTCTGGCGCGCCCGGGCGTCTTTGTGGTGTGAACTATGCCCGCCCCCGAATCGTTTGGTCGCCCGCTGTGTTGAGCTTGGCGTGACCCATCGACTCCCACCCCCGCTGCTCGCTCTGCTTCTGCTGACGGCATGCGAGCCGCCCAGCAGCATCGAGCCCGGCTACCAGCTGTCCGTGCGGGTCCCCGAGCGCGGCACCCTGGTCATCGAAGATCAGGCGGTCCCGCTCGCGGCAGAGCAGCGGCTGCTGGTCGGCGGCCTCGGCCCGCCCCCCTGGACCGTCACCTTCATGACTCAAGACGCGCAGTTGACGATCGTCGGCGTCACCGAAGACGGCCTCGATCTGGTGCGGTTGCTCGGCGCACCAGACGGTCGGCCCGGCAACCTGGTGCAGCTGCCCATTCGCCGCGACAGCGATGACGATTTGGAGTTGATAGCCATCGTCAACGGCCGCGTGATC
>JBNMOZ010000399.1:0-5936 GCA_051276005.1 Bradymonadia bacterium
GGCTTTCGCTTGGGCTTGATGGGCAGGCTGGCCGCGACGCCCTTCTCGAAGGCGAGGCATCCGTCGCGCACCGGGCACAGCAAGCACGTCGGTGACTTGGGGCTGCACACCAACGCGCCCAGCTCCATGAGGGCCTGGTTCAAGTCGCCCGGCGTCGGCCCTTTGACCAGCTCACCGGCGGTGGCCCAGAGCGCCTTTTGCACGGCCGTCGTGCGGGGATCTTCTTCGATGCAGAGCAGCCTTGAGAACACCCGCACCACGTTGCCGTCGACCACCGGCTCGGGCCGATCGAAGGCGATCGACATCACCGCGCCGCAGGTGTAGCGACCGACGCCGGCCATCGCGAGGAAGGCCTTGGGGTCGTTCGGGATCTGTCCGTTGTGCTGCTCGACGACCTGCGTCGCGCCCTTGTGCAGGTTGCGGGCGCGGCTGTAGTAGCCCAGGCCCGCCCACAGCGTCAGCAGGTCGTCGAGCGGTGCTTCGGCGAGGGCGGCGGGCGTCGGGAACCGCGCCATGAAGCGCTCAAAGTAGGGGATGACCGACGCCACGCGGGTCTGCTGGCACATCACCTCGCTGACCCAGATATGCCAGGCGTCGCGGGTGCGTCGCCACGGCAGGTCGCGGCGGTTCTGCGCGTACCATTCGAGCAGCCTCGGGCGCAGAGCGGTCAGGGTGGTCGGCGTCACCGGTGTCGAGTCAGCCAACGTCAGCGGCCGGTCATCGCGCCGCAAGAGGGGCAGGTCTTGGCCCGGTGGACCGGCGCTCGACACAGCGCATCGCCGCAGATTCGCTGACGAAAGACGCGCTGATAGATGCGCCCGAGCACCACGCCGCCCGCCAGCACGAGCAGCGCCGGCACCGCCTCATATGGATACCAGCGGCTGATCGCGAGGCCACCCACCATGCCCATCAGGCCGCCCCAAATCATGGGCTGGTTGCCGTACTCGATGAGCTTGGGGGCGACCGGGCGGTTCTGATTCCAATGCAGCCGCAACGGCACCTTGTGCAGCTCGGCGCGGTTGACGAGGGCACGCAAGAAGCCCACGCGTCGGCGCAGCGGCAGCCACCAGGCCACCACGTGCCCGAAGAAGATGTTCCACCCCAGGCCGCTGCGATCGCCCAGGGCCTGCATGATGTCGGCGGGCAGGATCTCTTCCACCGATCCACGCAGCACGCGCACGGCCTCGGCGGCGTCGGGCTCGGTGAACTCCAGGTTGCCGTTGGGCAAGACGGTGAAGCGCGCTTCGCTGAGCCACGGCATCAGCGAGAGCACGGCCTGGCTGACCCGGGTAATAGCCGCGGGGCCCAGTTCGAGGGCGATGGTCTCCGGCACGGTCACCTCTGCTAGAGTGTGGGCGGCAAACTTGTCGCGGCCATTATACCGATGATGGCGCGAAACGTGGAGATGCCGGAAGGGTGGTTCGAGGATGCAGGTGGACGGGCTCCACATCGCGTATTGCACGAACGTACATCCCGGCGAGGGGCTGCCCGCGCTGGATGAGGTGTTGGCTGAAGATGTGGCGGCGGTCAAGGCGCGCGTGGCGCCCTCGGTCCCGTTTGGTATGGGATTGCGGCTGGGCAACGCCGCGGCCAGGGCTTTGGATCGCGCGCCCGGCGCGCTGCTCGACTTGTCGGAGCGGTGCCTGACCGAGGGCCTGTACGTTTTTACGGTCAACGGCTTCCCCTACGGCGACTTCGCGGCGGCTGCCGTGAAAGCCGACGTGTACTCGCCGAGCTGGCTCGATGCTGAACGCGTCGCATATACCGCGCGCCTTGGACGCGTGTTGTCGCGTCTGCCGGGCCCAACGACACGCACGATCAGCACGGTCGCGGGGTGCTTCAAGCCCACCGCCGACGACGCCGCAGCGCATGCGCAGATGGCCAAGAACCTGCGCGACGCCGCTGACGCGCTCGACAACATCGCCCAGAAGACCGGCGTGCAGATCCGCCTGTGTCTCGAGCCAGAGCCCTGGACGACGCTCGAGACGACAGACGACGCGATCCGCTTCTTTACCGACCACTTGCAGTCGACCGCCGCTGCGCGCGACCACCTTGGGCTGTGCTACGACTGCTGCCATCAGGCGGTGCACTTCGAAGATCCGGCCGACAGCGTCGCGCGGCTGATCGACGCGGGCGTGACGATTGGCAAGGTGCAGGTCTCGAGCGCCTTGCACCTGGCGACGCCCAGCGATCCCGCCGCGCGCGCGGCGCTGTTCGCCTTTGACGAGCCTCGCTATCTACACCAGGTCGTCGCCCAGCAGGCTGACGGCACGCTGCTCAAGGCGGTCGATCTCGAGGCGCTGCGCGATCCAAGCCCCGAGTGGCTGGCCGCCGAGGCGTGGCGCTGCCACTTTCACGTGCCGATCTGGTGGGACGGCGCCGGCCCACTGGGCACGACGCGGCTCGACTGGCAGCGCGCGGTGCGGGCGATTCAGGCGCAAAAGGCGAGCGCACACCTCGAGATCGAGACCTACTCGTGGCACGTCATCCCCGAAGAAGAGCGCAGCGCGATGGGCGATCTGCACGCCTGCGTCGCCGCTGAGTTCGACGCATTGATCGCGGTCTTGTCTTGAAGCGACCCCGCGGAATCATTGTCTTCATCGGCCTGATTTGCGTCGCAGCCGCCTGGGTCATCTGGCGGCGCACTGGCCCGCAGCCCGAGTCGTTGCGCCCGGCGGTCACCCCGGTTGGCCCGCATCAGGGCCGCGTCTCGGTGGTGCTCGCCGAGGCCGGGCGCCCGATCGTGACCGCCGATGTGCATGGCCGGCTGGTGGTCTGGCGTGATCCGGTGCTGTCCTGGGTCGCCCATGACGGCTCGATTCGTACGGTCAGCTGGCACGACGACAAGTTGCTGACCATCGGCGGCGACGGCAGCGCGGCCCTGTGGGGCCCACAAGGCGCGGTGCAATGGCGACGCCGCCACCCCGAAGCGCTCAACGACGGCGTGTTGATCGGCGACGCGCTGGTCGTCGCGACGGTGCGGGGCACGGTGGCCCGACTCGGGCCTGATCGACCGATATGGGAGAGCCGCGGCGCCCACGGGCAGGCGGCCTTCGCGGCGCTGGCCGGGGGCGACTCGGTCTTCACCGCGGGTGACGACGGGCGCATCGTTGAGCGGGGCGCCAAGGCGGGCGCGGTGCGCCGTGAATGGAAGGCGTCGGTGCATTGGATCGGTGCCCTCGCGAAGGGCCCAGCGGGTTTGGTCTTCGGCGATGGCGCCGGCCAACTCGGCGTGCAGTGGGCAGACGGCTTCAGCATTCAACCAGCGATCAAGGGGCCCGCGGTGGCCCTCGCTGTTCAGGGCGGCCTGGTCGCGATCGGGGGTGAGACCGGCCAGATTACCCTGACTACCGTGCCTCTCAGCCTGCTGCCTCTCAGCCAGACCAAGCCGGCTGCCGATCCGAACCCGGTGACCTGGCAGACGGGTGAACCCGTGCTGAGCTTGGCTTTTCAGGGTGAGACGCTGCTGTCGGGCGGGCGCCTTGACGGGTCGGTGATGATCTGGCGCGTGAAGGATGGCGTCGAGGTTGGTAGGCTGCCGCCCGAGCCCTCCAAGCCCGAGCCCTCCAAGCCCGAGCCCTCCAAGTCTGGGCCCCTGAAGCCTGAGTCATCGACCAAGGAGCCGCAATGAGCCTGCGCGATCGTATTTTGGCCGGAGAAGACATCGACGCCATCGCCGCGTCGCTGGACGCCCTCGATGCCGAGGGGCGCAAGTCTGCTGTGTTGGGGCTCGATCCCAAGTCCCAGCGCGCGCTGTGGGAGATGACGCGCGGGCGCGCCGTGACCCTCGACGACATGGTGCCTGCCGATCGGGGACCGCTCGAGACGGTGCGCCACTTCGGCCGCAACACGCTGCCGGTCTTCAAGACCTTCGAGAAGCGCTTCTGCCGACCCGCGGTCGACGCCGCCGCTCAGGACGTGCTCTGGGGCTATAACGAGGGCGCGAGCCGCCCGCTGATCGGGCCGGGTTACTTCATCTGCCGCTCGACCCCCGACGACAGCCGGGGCGCCTCGGTGGTCGACTACTACGCCGTCCCGCCCTCAAAGCCCGCCGACTGGCCCAAGATTCGTCCAAACGAGTCGGGGCTGCAGACGCTGGTCTACGCGAAGATGCACGACTTTCTCAGGAAGGTCAGCGAAGGCGTCACGATCGGGCGGGCGTACAAGAAGGATCGGCAGACGCCGAACATGTTCGTGCTCTGCCGCAAGGACTAAGCCGCGCAGCTAAGGCCAGCGGCCGTTCGCGAGCACCGCGGCTTTGAACTCGGCGCTAGCCTTCGATCCAGAACTCATAGACGACCGAGTCCTGCATGCCTTCGCCGCAGTCGATGTCGACCTGCGTGACCCATAGGCCGGGCATGAAGAGATCGACCGGCGTCGCCTCGTAGCGGCCGGCGCCCATCTCGGTGATTTCGGCGTCTTTGTTGGCGCCATGGCCGTGGGCGGGCATGCGCGGGTCGACATTGAGGGTGCAGCCCTCAAGCGTCTGGCCGTCCATATCGACCACCTCGAACATCCACTGATTGTCGCCAAGCTCGGGCGGTGCCGGCAAGGCGTCGACCAGCCGCACGCGCAGCATGCCGTCGGCGCCCGCCTTCTCAAGCCCAGCGACGTAGGTGTCGCCGGCGGGCGGTGCCTCGGGCTCCATCTGCATCGGGTCGTCGGACGACGCCTCGTCGCAGCCGGTGACGCAGAAGAGGGCAAGGGCAGCGAAGGTCGACGTGAGGCGCATGGGGGCTCCGAGTCAGGGACGTGGTGTACCAGCCGTACGCGGCGCGGCGATGGAAGTGACATAAAACATACGGCGGGCGGGCGCGTTGGATCACGCGGGTCGAGCAGGGCGGGGCGGCGCGCGATGCGCCAGCCGCGAGGGGGCGGGCAGCGTCAGCGTGTCGAGAGCTGGGCCTTCTTCACCGCAGCCTGGGGATCGCGCACGAAGCGGATCCACAGCGTGCGGCCCTCGTGGCCGACCTTGTTGCCCGCCGTGACCCGCGCTGCGGCGATGCCCTCTCGCTCCAAATAGGTGCCCGCGTTGAGCGCGCGGTTCTGGCCCAACACCAGCGACCTCGTGGCCGACTGGCTGTCGGTGCTCGAGGCCGAGAGCACGAGGTTGAAGGTGGGGTACTTCGCAGCGAGGGTGCTGATCGTCGCCAGCTTCGCTTGGCCGGCCTCGCTGAGCGCCTCACCGATCGGCAAGAACGCGCCACTGACCGCGACGAGGAACCCATCGGTCGTGGGCGTCGGCTTCAGCGTCACGTCTGCCGATATCTCGGCCATCAGGCTCACCTCGGCGGCACGCTGGGATGCGTTCGCTTGCGCGACGACCTGCTGGGGCTTCGCTTCGGTGTGCGCCGCGATAGCGCTGGTCGTCGACAGGTTTGCCTGAGCGATGGCCTCGAGGATCCGACCGCTGGCGCGCAATCGCTCTGCGCTGCGCATTTGATCGATGGCGCTGTGCAGCGTCTGTGAGGCGTACAGATCGGCGCCGACCGCGCGCGCATCTCCAATGGCGCTCTTGGCCCGCGTCACGCTCTGCTCGACCCGCAGCTGCATCGGGTCCATCCCGCCCGTCTTGGCGGTTACAACGACCTTGGCGACGGGCTGGATCGGCTGCGCCGGCGCCTTCGTCTCGGCGGCGGGGGCCACCTTGGCGGCGGGGGCCACCTTGGCGGCGGGGGTCGTCTGTTGCCCTCCGCAGGCGAGCAGCAGGGCTGCGCCAGCGAGAGTCATGGTTCGGGTGATTGTCGTGCGGGTAGAGCGAGTCATGGCGCGTCTTTCTTAGAGAACAGTTGTTCGAGGGCGGGCAGGCCGCGAGGGCGGGCAGGCCGCGAGGGCGGGCAGGCCGCGAGGGCGGGCAGGCCGCGAGGGCGGGCAGGCCGCGAGGGCAGGCCGCGAGGGCAGGCCGCGAGGGCAGGCCGCGAGGGCAGGCCGCGAGG
>JBNMOZ010000400.1:0-5932 GCA_051276005.1 Bradymonadia bacterium
CCCGTCCAGTGTAGTTGCCCGTGCTGCGGGCGACCATATGCGCCTCGCTGGATATGGACGTCGAGGCCGACCGAGGCGCGGTCGACTTGGGCGTCGCGATCGACATGAACGCCGCCGACATGATCGCCTCCGATATGGCCATCGCGCCTGACTTTGGTGATTGCACGCCGGCCGAGGAGGCCTGCAACGACACCGACGACGACTGCGATGGTCGCGTCGACGAAGGCTTCGGCGTGGGTGCACCTTGCGCGGTCGGCGTTGGCGCCTGCGCGGGCCCAGGCGTGGTCGTCTGTGAAGCCGACGGCGCGATCTGCGCGCGCGGCGACGACATGCCCGGCGCCATGCCCATCGACGAGGCCTGCAACGGCGTCGACGATGATTGCGACGGCGAGACCGACGAAGAGATCGGCTCCCAGCCCTGCTACACCGGCCCCGATGGCACTGCCGACGTGGGCGCGTGTCAGACCGGCGGCTCGGCGTGCGTGGCCGGCAGCGTGGTGTGCCTCGAGCAGGTCCGACCGCGCGCAGACGCCTGCGACGGCGCCGACGCCGACTGCGACGGGCAGGTGGATGAGGGCTGCGCCGACTGCGGCGACGGGGCGCTGGATGCGGGCGAAGCCTGCGACGACGGCAACCAGGACGCGGGCGACGGTTGCGCGCCCAACTGCCGGTTCGAGGACGTGCAGAGCGGCCTGATCGCGGGCGTGCAACGCGACGTGCCGATCGCCGCGCTGGCGGACCGGGGCTTCTTCGAGTGCTATCGAGATCGCTATAGCAGCAGCGGCGCTCCGGTCGATGAGGTGCTCGCAGGCTGCGTCGGCACCGACCTTCTGATCGGCTGCCGACGGACTGGATCTGCGCGCCTGACCGTCGCGGCGGAGGGCCTCTATGACGAGGTCACCCGCGACGTCGGTGGGGGACGCGAAGCCGTCAACCCGCATAATGGGGTGCACTTCTACTTCTCCCGCAGCGCGTCCTGGGGCTTCGCGCCGCTGGGCGGCGGCGTGTTTCGCAACACCTGCGACACCGCCGCGCCCGACGACCCAGATCGCATGTGCTGGCACACCGCCAATGATGCGTTCCGCGCGGGGTGGCGCTGCAGCGATCAGACCGGGTTGAGCGGCAGCGACGAGTTCGAGCGCGTCATCTATGCGCGCACGTCGGTCCCATTGGGCGCCCAGCGCGGGTTCGGTCATCACGGCGAGTGCGACAGCTTCAACGGGTGTGTCGACGCGGCGACCTGCGCCGAGGCCGCGTGCCGAAATGGCCGGTTGGGCGCGCCCTTGTCTTGGCGCGAGGGCGGCTGCCAGTCGGTGCCTAATCTCGACTGTGATCTGTTCGAGAGCGTGCCCGACGATCTGGACACCGAGTGGGTGGCGGGCTGCAACATCCCGGTGGCGTATGACGTGATTTGCGCGGGCGCACCTCCGCCGGTCTGCGGCGATGGCGTGGTCGAAGGCGACGAGGCCTGCGACGACGGCAACCGCGCCCTGGGTGACGGCTGCTCGGCTGATTGCGAAGAAGAGGTGCCCATCGAGGTGCTGATCGGGCCCCAACAAGACGTGAGCATCGCCGGTTTGACCCTGGGCGGATTCGAGGTGTGTCACACCGAGACCTACGCGACCCGGTTCGACGTGCCGACCGTGCGCGCGGCCTGCCCTGGCGCCACCTGGATCGTCGGCTGCCGCCCCACCAACGGCGGCGATCGTCTGACGGTCGCGGCGATGGGCGTGCAGGCGACGATCTTCGAGCCCGTGCCCAACGAGCGCGACGCGTCTCAGGTGCACAACAGCGCGCAGTGGTACTACGGCGAGAACTTCAGCTTCGGGTTCGCCCCTGAAGGCGCGGGCCTCGACCGAAACACCTGCGACACCGCTGGCGATCAGGCGGAGTCACGCCTGTGCTGGCACACCATCAACGCGGGCGGCTGGCGCTGCGGCGCGACGACCCGACTCAACGACAGCGAGGCCTGGGAGCGCGTGATCCTGAACACGCCGTAGCGGCTGGGGTCAGGCCGACGCATATGCCCGGGGCGAGACGCCGAACCAGCGCCGACACGCCCGGGTAAACGCGCTCGCGTCTGAGAACCCCAGCATCCACGACACCTCGCCCACCGACGACCTGCCACAGCGCAACAAATGTGCGGCTTCACGCTGACGCAACCCGTCCAAGACCACCGCGAAGCCGGTGCCCGCGTCACTGAGGCGCCGCCGCAGGGTGCGTGGGCTCATGCCCAAATCCTGCGCGACGTCTGCAACGCTCGGCGTCCCCGACGCCAGTCGATGCAACAGTCGACGCTCCACCTGCGCCGCGATGTCGATCTGCTGCGCCGCGACGCGCTGGTCCAGCTCATTTGCGAACCAGGCCGCCATCGCTGGGTTCGCATCTGCCGGCGCGCGGGTCATGTCTTCGGCGCTGAACCGAACGGTGTCAGCGTCGGCGTTGAAGCGAACCGGGCAGCCGAAGAAGGCGTCATGGGCCGACGTGTCGCGCGGGCGGGCGTGGCGGAAGGTGACCTCGCGCAATGCGAGCGTGGCGAACATCTGCCGGCTGGTCTGTACGAACTCGGCGAGCACACCTTCGGTGGCGGTGCGATGACCCAATGTGGGTGGACCGGCGCGCAGCCAAGTGAGCTGGATGTCGTCATCGACCTGCATCTGCCAACTCGACGCGGGGCAAAACAGCTGCTGATACCGCAGCGCTCGCTGCAGCGCTTCGTACCCGGTCGCCGCCGTCATGATCGCGAAGCCCACGACGCTGTAGTCGCCGGGTTCGAGGCGCTGGGCCAGGCGCACGGGCCAGCTGGGATCATCCAAGCGCCGGACGATGTCGCCGTATGCGTCGAGGAAGACGTCCAGGTCCAAGGGATGCAGGGGATCGTCGCCCGCCGCGTCGAGCCGAATCTGGGCGGCCCAGGCGCTGCAATCGATCCCGTCGGTCTGTGCGATGCGCAAGGTGTTGCGCACGATGACGGCTGCGATGGTTCGAGACATGCGGGCGTTTTAGACCAAGGTGGCCACGGCGGGCAAACCAATGGCCGCGCAGGCCATGTCGGCCAACGCGCTCAAGTTGGAGGATGCGCAGGCAACCACGGAGGTGATCCATGCGCTCGCTATTCTGCCTTGTCCTGATGCTGATTCCGATCCTGCCGACGCCGGCTCACGCCCACGGTCCCTCAACGACGGACGGGCCGACGCACGACTTTCAATGGGCGCCCCATCGCGCCGAGCATGGCCAAATTGGGGTCAACTTCGGGCTGACTCAGCTGTTGCTGGGTGGCTTCAACGTCGCGGTCGAGGGCCGCTGGGATCGGTGGGTTCTCGAGTACTCCCACGGCATCGGGCTCGACTACAATCGGCTCGGCGAAGGCCCCCTGACCGACGACGAGAAGCGCCTGTCCCTCGATGTCGACTCGCCCTGGACGACCGGCGCGGGGATCGGCTTCGTGCTGCTCGACGAGCTGTACATCGGGGCCGAGTTCAAGGGGCACCGCTACGTGGTTGAGCGCCCCGGCGGCGAGCGCGCCGAGTACACGACCGCCAGCATTGGCCCGGTGATCGGGTGGCGCTACTTCATCTGGCGCGGCCTGCACGCCAACGTCTACCTGCGCTATTGGCCGAACGTGTGGAGCAGCCTCGACGACGACACCCACACCTTCTCAGACGGCGAAGAGCACGCCGCCAAGGATCTGCAATTCTTCGCGAACATCTCGATCGGCTGGGCGTTCGACCTGGGCGAGTGACGGCGGCAGCATCTGCGCTAGGCGCGCTCGGTGTCGTGCCGGGCAGCGCGCGCAATGCCGCTCACCCCGCCCATTCGCCCCGCACTCATTCGCACGACTGAGGGCCTGGGCGCGATCTGCGAGGCCATCGTGCCCGCGACGGTGCATATCGAGCGACCAGAGCTGGAGGCCAACGACGCCGGGCCCGCGCAGGTCGTGATGCACAAGCATTGCCCAGATCATGGCGCCCAGAGCGTGGTCGGGCGCAGCAACGCCGACTGCCTCGGCGCGCACCCTCGACTGCGCCATCTGCTACACCCGCAACAAGAGCGACGACGCCTACTTCATGACGCCCGCCGAGCTGCGCGCCATCCTGCGTGGCCTGGATCATCGCGGCATGGGGCAGAACCGACGCGACGCCGCAGGCGACGTTGATCCAGCGCTCGCGTTGCTGGGTGATTCGATGGGTGAGGGCGAGGGCGATCCACTCGACGCCGACGATAAGGATCGACGCGAGGATGGCCAAAGCGGGGACCGTGTCAGCGAGCGCCAGCGACGAGTTGAGCGCGGCGGGCGGGTCGCACGGCGTGCGGTGGGGAGCGGCCGGGTGACCGGGCTGCTGCTACATCTTCGCCGACTGGCAGGTCTTGAGCAGCGCTTCGGCGGCGGCCATCGAGAACTGGCCGTAGCCTGCGTTCTTGCAGACGAGGTTCTTCTCGCCGACCTTCACGGTGGCCACGAAGTGGTGGTTGTTCTTGCCACCGAGCACGCTCTTGGACTCCCAGAACACGGCCGTCGGGGTGTCGACGTGGAACTTCACGATCGGCGCAGACTTGTTGCCTTCGGCGGCCTTCTTGCCCTTGGCGACGGCGCCTTCTTCGTCGAACTCGAAGCGGAACTCGAACTGCACTTCGCCGTGCTTGACGGTGAGGCCCATGCCCGAATCGACCACCGAGGAGCCGGTCGGGCCGGTCATCTTGATGCCGGCGTAGCGCGTGTCGTCCTTGTCTTTGACGGCGGCGCCCACGTCGAGGGCCGCGTCGAGCACGATCGGCTTCGCCGGCGCTTCGGTCTTCGGTGCTGCCTTCTTGGCGGTCTTAGCGGCGGTCTTAGCGGCGGTCTTAGCGGCGGTCTTGCCGCTCGCGGCCTTGTCGCCCGGCTTGCCAGCGTCGTCCTTGCTGCCACAGGCAACCAAGCCAACCAGAGCAACCATCGTCATCAAGCGCATCGCAAAGTGCATAGGGGATCCTTTTCAAAAGCCACTCGGGTGGAGGCCGAACTGGTAGTCGGACTGAGGCCGAAATACAATAAATTCAGAGCAACACCAGAGACTTCCAGGGCTCGCACCTCAGCGCCAGCCGAAAGAATGCGGGCACGTCGACTTGGGGGATCGGCTGATCGAGTGGCCGCGGCGCGCCGCGCGTGCCGTCATATGGTCAACGCAAGGCCCTGGGCGCGGGCACCCTCGACCACCTTGCATTGGCAACGCACGCACGGGCCGCAGGTCTGGGCATCGGGGGCATGCAAGCGCAATGGCGTGCCGGCGCAATGGCGTGCCGGCGCTGCACGAGGACTTCGTCAGACAGGCGGGCTGCCACCGGGTCATCAGTCGCGTCGCCGCGCATCCATTTGGGCCGCCATGCGACTGTCACTTTACTGTGGCCGGTCCGTCCTCTCGCTGGGTTAAACAGCCCCATCGCGAAGGGGAGGTTCATGCGTCCGCCCGCTCTCATTCTTCAAGCACCCGGATCTAACCGAGACCGTGCTGCGGCGCGCGCCCTCGACATGGCGGGCGCTGCCCCCATGTTGATGACCCTCGACGCTCTGATCGAGGCACCCCAAAGACTCAGCGAGGCGCGGTTCTTGTTGCTGCCGGGCGGCTTCTCCTTCGGAGACGACCTGGGCGCGGGGCGGCTTTGGGCCGCGACCCTGCGCGATCGGCTGGCCGAGCCGTTGGCCCGGTTCGTCGAAGCGGGCCGACCAGTCATGGGCATCTGTAACGGCTTCCAAGCGTTAGTGAAGCTGGGTCTGTTGCCCGGTGACGGTGCGCGCTTCGAGCAGACCGCGACGCTGACCCATAACGTCTCGGCCCGCTTCGAGTGTCGCTGGGTCCGCCTGCAACCCCAGCCCGACAGCCCGTGCGTCTTCACGGCTGGTCTTGAGCGGCCGATCGACTGCCCTGTGGCGCATGGTGAGGGCCGCTTCGTGGCC
>JBNMOZ010000401.1:0-5917 GCA_051276005.1 Bradymonadia bacterium
TGATCGTCGACGGTTTCAGCACCAATGGCAGCCCCGACTTCAGCGCTCGATTGGGCGATCGCGAGCTCATCGGCGCGCTGAATCCGCCGATCGTCATCGGCAGCGGCGAGCAGATCGTGGTCGACGTGATCTACGCGCCCCCTGCGCTGGGCCCCGACCAGGGCGCCTTGATCATCAGCAGCAACGACGACAACCGCCCCGAGATCAGCGTCACGCTCACCGCGAACGGCGCAGCTGCGTGCATTCGGGTGACCCCCGACAGCATCGAGTTTGGCGCCGCCTTGCTGGTCGAGAACCGCGCGGTGCAGACGCCCAACCGGCAGGGCATGACCATCGCCAGCTGCGGCTCATCTGCGCTGCGCGTCGATCGCATCGAGTTTGAAGGCAGCGCCGCGTTCGGCCTGTTCGAGGTGCCCATGGTCGAAGAGGGCGAGCCGCTCATCTCGCTGCCCGCCGCAGACGAGGACCTGCTGCCGAGCGAAGACCTGATTGTAGGCTTCTGGCCCACCGAGTTGCTGGCGTTTGGCGGCACCATGCTCGTCTATTCCAACGCCCCCGACAGCCCGACCCGCGTGCAGCTCTTCGGTCGCGGCGTTGACAACGCGTGCCCCACCCCGGCCGCGGCGATCACCGAGTACGCCGTGCAGCCGCTCGAGATCATTACCCTCGACGGCAGCCTGTCCATCGACGACGGCGGCGAGGTCCGCGAGTGGCGCTGGGAGGTTGTCGAGCGACCGTCCGGCAGCGTCAGCGAGCCGGTCGAGCGCTTTGAAGACCCGCGGCGCCCCGCCGATGGTGGCGAGGAGGACGATACGACGACGCCGACGGCGCAGTTCTTCGTCGACCTGGCCGGCCGCTACGAGATTCACCTGCGCGTCGTCGACAACCTGGGCCAGACCAGCTGCGATCCCGAGGTGCAGCGCATCGTCATCGAGGCGCGCCCCGACAAAGACCTGCACATCCAGATGGTGTGGTCGACGCCGGCTGACCCAGATGAGGCCGACGAGTACGGCACCGACCTCGATCTGCACCTGCGCCACGAGGACTCCGCTGGCGAATGGGGCCAGAACGCCGACGGCTGGGACTGCTACTTCGCGAACGGCTCGCCCGAGTGGGGCACGGCCGACGTGGTCGACAACCCCACCCTCGACATCGACGACACCAACGGCGCCGGCCCCGAGAACATCAACCTGAGCCGACCCGAAGATGACGTCGTGTATGACGTGGGCGTGCAGTACTTCCGAGCCAGCAGCGTCTTCAACGTGCAGGGCAACGATCCCACCATCGAGCACCTCAGCTACGCCACCATCCGCATCTATGCCCGCGGCGACCTGATCGCGGAGTACGTCGATCAAGAGATGTCGACGGTCTCGCAGATGTGGTGGGTCGCCAGCGTCCGTTGGTGCGCCGACCTGGCCACCTGCCCCGAAATTACCCCGCAGAACGTGGTGTTGAGCGAAGAGGAGTGGGCGAACCCGTGACCCAGCCTCGCTGCGGTCCGGGCGTCGCGCACGACCCCCACATATCCTGTTGAGACAGCACAAGATTTCGGCGAGCGTGTAGGCTTGTCGCGTACCCGCTGCGGCTGCTAATCTGCGCCGATTTCGCGTGGGGGCGCCGGTGGACGGCCACGCATCGCATACGCTGCCAACGCGCAGCAAGTCAGAGATGAACGCGCGCAGACCGACGACGCAGCCACAGGGCGAGGGTCGCATGCTGCACCGTGAGAGACGAGGTAGAATGGTGACCCCTTTGATGCGTATTTGGCTGAGCATGCTTCTCATGGCCTTCGGGCTGGGCGCGTGTGACGACGGCGACGGCGGCCTGCGCGACACCCTGTTCCCCGACCTGCAGGTCGACCCCGACCAGATCGTGCTCAACGTCGTGCCCGTGGGCGACAGCACCGATCGCGTGATCACGCTGCGCAACGTGGGCGGCGCGCGGCTGCTCATCGAGACTGTCACCTTCAGCAACGCGACCGACGGGCGGGAGTTCTCCAAAGAGCACCCCGAGACGCCGTTCATTCTCGAAGCGAGCGGCGAGCAAGAGATCCGTCTCGTCTACTCGCCGCGAGATCTCGGCGCAGACCAAGGCGCGCTGATCATCACCAGCACCGACTCCGACACGCCGCGCGTGGTCGTGCCCATCGTCACGGCGATGTCCGATACGGAGCTGCGCATCGATCCCGATCGGCTGGTCTATGAGGTCGCGGGCGAAGGCATCGTCGACACCAAGTCGGTCACCATTAGCAACCTGGGCAACGTGCCCGTCGTGGTGCTCGACGTGCGCTTGGGCGACGGCACCTCGGAGGACTTCACCCTGACCGACGACGCCGCCGAGCGGCCGATTCTGGCCCAGGGCGATCAGGTCTCATACAGCGTCAGCTACACGGCGCGGGGCGGCGACTTCGACGTCGGCTCGTTGATCATCGCGACCGACGACGCGGTCTACGGCGAGATCCTCATCCCGCTCGAGGCCGTGCAACCGAGCCCCGAGATCGACGTCACCCCGCCATCGGTCATCTTTGGCGCGGTGGACTTGAACACCGAGACCCCCATCGAGCAGGTCTTCATCGAGAACCTCGGCAACGCCGATCTGACCATCGAATCGATCGCGCTGGCGCTGGCGCCTGCGCCGAACAATGAGCAGTTTACGCTGCATGGCCTCGAGGGCGTCGAGTGGCCGCTCGTGGTGCCCGCCGAGAGCCTCTTCGAGTTCGGCATCAACTATCATCCGACGGTCGACGGCGTGCACGAGACGGCCATCGTCATCACCAACAACGACGCCGATGAAGGCGTGACGACCGTGCCCGTGCGCGGTCGAGTGCGCGCGCCCTGCATCGCGGTCAACCCGATGGCCATGAACTTCGGCCGGGTGGCGCTCAACCAGGACTCGGCCCGCAACCAGATGCAGATCGTCAACTGCGGCGACCTGCCGGTGCTCATCGAAGACATCAACATCATGGGCGAGGGCTATCGGTTCGCGCCGGTGGACGCCGACCCCATCGGCCAGGCGCTCGATCCGCGGGCCACCGTGACGATCGAGGTCTGGTACGAGAACAGTGGGCTGGCCGAGGGCGTTTTGGCCGACGGCATCCTGACCGTCATCAACGACACCCCCAACACCCCCGAGATCCCGGTGCCCTTGCAGGTGGTGGGCGGCGGCGCCCCGACCTGCGATCTGCTCGTGATCCCCGAGCGCGTCAACTACGGCCTCGTGGCCCGTGGCCGGGCGGTCTCGCGCGATCTGCAGGTCGTCAACCGCGGCACCGGCGCCTGCGAGATCACCAGCGAGGTGCTCGCGCCGTTCATCCCGATCCCCGGGTTCCCGATCCCCTTCATTCTTACTGGGCGCGTGGGCAACGTGCAGGTGCCGCCCGGCGCGTTCCTGCCGCTCGAGATCACCTATCGTCCAGCGCTCTTCTCGAACGACTCGGCGATCTACACGGTCAACTACAACGACCCCTTCGACGCAGCCATGCCGCAGAAGATGGCCACCGCGACCCTGTCGGGCATCGGCGGCGAGAGCGACATCGCGGTCATCCCGGGCCGCGTCGACTTCGGCGCGGTGACGGCCGGCGAGTGCGCGTCCCGCGAGGAGCGCGTGACCGTCTACAACAACGGCATCGTCGACCTGTGCATCCGCGACATCCGGTTCGAGGGTGACGGCTGCGGTGAGTTCTTCCTGGTCGACCGCCCGGTCGCCGATGAAGACGGCTGCATCCGCGTCACGCGCCGCACCCCGGCTGACTTCACCTTCGTGTATGAGCCGGGCGATCTGGGCGCGGACGCCTGCGATCTGGTGCTCGTCAGCGACGCGAACAACGCGCCTGAGTTCCGCGTGCCTTTGAGCGGTGAGGGTGTCGCTGACCGCCGCCAGACCGACGTGTTCGAGCAGACCAGCGGCCGCACGGTCGACGTGCTCTTCGTCGTCGACAACTCCGGCTCGATGGGCGAGGAGCAGCGCAGCTTGCAGCGCAACTTCGGCAGCTTCATCAACGGCGCCCAGCAGTTCCAGAACGACTACCAACTCGGCGTCGTCACCACCGACATGGACGCCGAGGCCGAGAAGGGCCGCCTGCAGGGCAACCCGCGCATCATGCGCCGCGGCCCGGGCGTCGAAGCGCAGTTCTCCGACACGGTCGACGTGGGCACCAACGGCGCGGGCACCGAGTTGGGCCTCGAAGCCGCGCGGCGCGCCCTGTCCGACCCGCTCATCTTCGACACCGAGGCCCCCTGCGCGGGCGACGGTGACTGCGTCGAGCCCGATCAGTGCGTCCTGGGCTTCTGCGGCGGCCATAACCGCGGCTTCCTGCGCGAAGACGCCGCGCTCGAGATCATCTTCGTGAGCGACGAGGACGACTTCTCCCAGGGCACGCTCAACTTCTATGTCGACTTCTTCAAGAACATCAAAGGCTTCCGCAACGAGGCCCGCTTCAGCGCCAGCGCGATCGTTGGCGCCAACAACGGGCGCGCCCAGGCCTGCATGGGCAACGGCGGCGACGCGTCGCCGGGCCATCGCTACGTCGAGGTCGCCGACCGCACCAACGGCCGCGTGCTGAGCATCTGCGACGACAACTTCGGCCCCAACCTGCGCGACCTGGGCAACCAGGCCTTCGGTCTGCAGTCGGAGTTCTTCCTCTCGCGCCCCGCCGTGCGGCAGAGCGTTGAGGTCCGCGTCGACGGCCAGTTGCAGAACGCCGGCTGGTTCTACGACGAGGAGAGCAACTCGGTCGTCTTCGAGGAAGGATCCGTCCCGCAGCCGATGCAGACGATCCAGGTCGACTACGAGGCGCGCTGCTTCCCGCGGCGCAACTAGCCGACGGTCCGTTCATTGCTTCATCCAAACTGTTTTAGGGGAGAGACATGCAGAGGATCCTGACCGGACTGCTGGCGCTGAGCGCCATCGCCGTGGGCTGTGACGATGGCGACTTCCGCGTAGAGCGGTCCAACGACATCTCCATCAGCCCGACGAACGTCATCTTCCCGCGGGTCGTCCCGCCTCAGACCGCGGTGCAGATCGTCGAGGTGCGCCACGCCGGCGAAGAGCCACTCATCGTCGAGCGCATCTACCTCGAGGGCGCCGAGGGCTGCAGCCTCGATGACCTGGGCTTGGGCGAAGGCGATCGGGTCTCAGACGAGATCAAGACGCAGTGCCCGCTCGTCATCGCGACGCGGCCCGACCTGCCGATCACCCTCGACAACCAGCAGTTCGAGGCGATCAACATTCGCTTCCAGCCGCTCGACAGCGACGTGCCGGAGGGCGCGCGGCTGGTGGTTGAGAGCAACGCGCTCGACAAGAACATCCAGTACGTCGACATCGGCTTCCAGCGCGCCCAGCCGCAGATCTCGGGCCCCAACGTGGTGTCGTTCCCCCCCGGCGTCGACTCGACCGAGTTCTTGATCATGCAGAACATCGGCACGGGCCCGCTCATCGTGCAGGCCCCGACGCTCACGCTGATCTCGGAGCCCGCCATCAACGCCGCCACCGGACAGCCCGAGGACGAGTTTCGTATCTCGTCGCTGACGGCCTTCCCCTGGACGATCAACGAGAGCCAGTCAGAGACGCTCGACATCGACTACACGCCCATCGACGGCAACCTCGACACGGCTGAGCTCACCTTCATGAGCAGCGATCCGCAGACGCCGAGCTTCGTGATCACCCTGACGTCGACGCCGGTCTTCGGCCTGCTCGAGGTCGATCCCAACCCGATCAACCTCACCGTGCCCACGGTCGGCCAGTCCAGCGAGAAGATGGTCACCCTGCGCAACTCGGGCGTGCGCTACGTCGACGTCACCGACATCGCCATCGAGCAGCCCGGCGAAGACTACCGCCTGGGCGGCGACGGCCAGACCAGCTATCGCATCGCCGGCGGCGGCTCGCGCACGGTCGTGATTCGCTACCAGCCCCTCGGCGA
>JBNMOZ010000402.1:0-5913 GCA_051276005.1 Bradymonadia bacterium
GCGGCGGCGACGAGGTCAGCGCTTTGATGATGGCCTTGGTGTCGATGCGCGGCGGGCGGCGACTGCGCTGCTCATCGATGTGCGCCAGCGTGCCGAGCAGCAACGTCTCGAACGGCATCGTCAGCGTCTGTGCGACCGGCTCGATCGTGCCCGTCGCCAACACGCCACGCTCCACCTTGAGCAGCGCCAACAGGGCGTCCGCGCCCACCTTGGTGTCGGTCTCGGCGTGAATGATCTGGCCTTCGCGCAGGTGCACCTTGCCAACCCGTCCAACGCGCAAGGTCACCGAGCGACCGCTGTGATGAAAGACCTTCAGCAGATCGACGAGCGAGAGCCCGACGATGTCGGCCTGAAAGCCGGCCTTGAAGTCTTCGGCGCGGCGGATCGCGGCGGCAAACTCCGTCGGCGTGAAGGGCTTGGAGAGCACCTCGACGGCCCCCAACGCGCGGGCTTGCTTATAATCGGTCGCGGTGGCGTAGGCGCTCATGAGCACCGTGCGCGTGCTGGGCGAGATCTCTACACAACGCCGCAACAACTCGATCCCATCGCGGCCACGCATTCGCAGATCGGTGACCATCACGTCGATGGGCATCTGGCCGAGCACCTCGATGGCCTCGTCTGCCGTCTGGGTGAGGATTGCCGTGTGGTTGAGCTGCTCCAGCTCTCGCGACAGCGCTTCGACGAGCGCGAAGTCGTCGTCGACCAGCAGAATCGAGCTCATGTGGCGCCTCCTTTGTCGAGGGGCAGCGCCACCTCGAAGATCGTCCGCGGACCCGGCAAGATCCGCAGGTCGCCGCCCAGATCGCGGGCCGCCTCACGCGCAAACACCAGACCCATACCGGTGCCGGTCGGCTTCGTCGAGAAGAACGGTTTGAAGATACGCGCTTGCGTGGCCAGGGGGATCGACGGGCCGTCATTGGCGATGCGCACCCGCACGCTCGCTTCGTCACAGACCACCAAGACATCGACACGCACCGGCGCAGCGCGGCTCTCGATCGCGTTGCAGATGACGTTGACGAAGATCTGTTCGAGCACCATGGGCGCTGCGGCGACCCGCGCGTCGGGATCGACCACGATGTCCAGCGCGTTGTCCTGACCGCGAAACAGAGGGCTGAGCAGCTCTTCAATGCGCTCGAAGAGCGTGCGCATGTCGGTGCCCTCACCAGGCTCGGACGCGATCCGCTCAACCAGGCCGGCGACGGCCTTCATCTCGAGCTCGCACGCCCGCGACATGGCATCCAGGGTGCGATCGACGGCGTCGGGGGCCAGCGTGCGCCATCGCGCCTGGAGCACGCCGATGTTGAAGAACAGGCTCGCCAGTGGCGATCGCAGGTCGTGGGCGATCGTCGAAATTACCCGGTACAGCGTGTCGCGCAACGCCCGATAGATCCGCTCGGTCGGGGGCGCGTCGACGTCGCCCACCGCCACCAGCATCCACTCACCATCGACGAGGGGATAGCGGCGCAACCGCTCGGGTCCAATGAACAATTCATCAGTCTGCGGAGGCCAGGCAGGCACCGCTTTGAGCGCACCAAGGATGCTTTGTCCGCCCGAGTTTGCCGCAGTGACGACGCCGCGCATGTCGCAGAGGATTGCAGGCACACCGAGGCGCCGCAGCATGCGCTGCCTAGACCCAGGCCACCATGCGATCCTCATGGGCATTCAGAGACGCTCCGTGCGTTGACTGCTGCAATAGGAGCAGAAGCGCGGTCTGGCGTCACGCGATTTAGGCGTGATTATCTGACATATGCATACATTTGAATACAGCCCGAAAACGGCGCACACAGAGAACGATCGACGGCAGCGGGGGCATCTGCGCTGGTTCGCCGCGCCACCACACCTACCATCAACGCGATACCAGCGAATCAAACAGTGTGGCGCACGTGCCCCCGTGCCGCCGCCACCCCATTTGCAGTGGACGTGCCAGCCGGTCCGCCTGCGCGCGAAGGGGCCTAAATGCGCCGCTGGGGTCGACTGACCCTGGGGCCTTTGGGTCCCGGTGGGGGTCGACGCGCCTGCCTGCGTGGCCGAAGATCCGACGAAGAGCGTGCTGGAACCATCAGCCGATGTCGGCTCGGATTTGGTCGAATCAGGGCACTGGCTACAAATTCTGACGCAGAAACCCGAGCAATGTGACTTTCTGTCCTGCGCAGCGCTCTCGCCCCACACCTGTTCATTTTGGAGACATAATGCTCGATACAATTATGACGTATGCCGTAGATATCGGCGGCAAGATCATTGGCGCGATAATCTTGTGGGTCGTCGGTCGCTGGCTGATTGGCATGGCGATCCGAGTACTCAAGGCCAGCCTGACTCGGCAGAAGATCGACGCGACCCTCGTGCGCTACATGGGCTCGGCGCTGTCGGTCTTGCTCAACATCATTCTGGTCATCGCGGTTTTGGGCGTCTTCGGGGTCGAGACGACGTCGTTCGCGGGCATTCTGGCCGCCGCGGGTATCGCGATCGGCATGGCCTGGTCGGGCCTGCTCTCCAACTTCGCGGCCGGCATCTTCATGATCGTGCTGCGGCCCTTCAAGACCGGCGACTACGTCATCGCGGCCGACATTGAAGGCACCGTCGTTGAGATCGGCCTGTTTGTGACGGCCATCAACACCCCCGACAACGTCCGCACCTTCGTGGGCAACGGCAAGGTCTTCGGCAGCACTATCAAGAACTTCTCGACCAACCCCTATCGCCGCGTTGAAGGCTCTGCGCAGTTGGCGCACGGCGTTGATCCGATGGACGCGAAGGCCCGCCTGCTGGCCAACCTCGCCAACATCCCCAACATCGTCGACACGCCCGCACCCGAGGTCTTCATCAGCGGCTTCACGCTCGCTGGCCCGGTGCTGACCGTCCGCTCGTTCTGCAACACAGAATATTACTGGGACGTCTTCTTCCATCAAAACCGCGTGATCGTGGAGACCTTCGGCGAGGCCGCATACCCGACGCCCGAGACGCACCACCACATCAACCGCGCCGCCTGATCCGGCTCCAGCCCCGCCCTACCAGTCGGCGATCCACCCGGTCGCCGTGGTCCCATCCTCATACAGCCAGACCCGCTGATCGGCGTCGAAGGGCCCCGCGTAGACCACGTCCTCGGCGTGGCCGGGGAACCGTACGCGAATGCGGTCGACCGTCGCGTGCGCGCCCAGCCCCAAGTGCGGGCTGAGGCTGTCTTGGCACCCTTGCCCCGTCCCGCCCCCGATGATGCGCATGACGGTCTCTTCGCCCGCCTCGACGTAGACCGTCGCGCCGATGCCCGCGCGGTTGCTGCCCTGGTTGCCGACCACTCGCGCTTGCAGCCAATGCCCGTCTGTCGCGCGCTGGTTGCGATATAGCGCGCCCCGCGCGGCCAGATCGAGTCGGCCATCCTGGTCGAAGTCGGCCGTCGCCTGGCCCCAGCCGTTCGTCACCGTCAGGCCCGACCGCCAGGCATCAAGCCGAAACGTGCCGTCGCCGTTGCCCCAATAGAAGTCGGTCGGCCGGCCCTCATAGACGGCGCTGATGACCAGATCCAAGGTGCCGTTATTGTCGAAGTCGCCCAACGTGGGCACGGAGTGGGTCTCTTGGTAGCGCAACCCGGCGTCTCCGCTGGGCGTCTGCCAGTCGCCCTGGATGTCTTCGAAGCGCCCCTCGCCCTGGTTGATGAGCACCTGGGTCTTGTTGCTGAAGTTGAAGAACCGCGGGTGCGCCAGGTTGGCGACGATCACGTCGAGATCGGCGTCGCCGTCCAAGTCGCCCACCGCCGCGCCGATGCTGTGGCCGTGGTAGCGCGTCAAACCCCAGATCGTTGGGCGCCCCGCCAGGCCCGACTCTGCGCCATCCTCGACGAAGGTGCCGTCGCCCTCGTTGCGGTAGTAGAGGTTGCGGTTGAGGCGGTACGCGTTGGCGAGCACGTCGACATCACCGTCGCCATCGAGGTCGGCAGGCAACGCGCCGCGGCTCGACAAGAAGGCACCGCGATCGTCGAGCCCGGCGAACCCATTTTGACCGGTCCACTCCTCGAAGGTGCCATCGCCACGCGATCGCCAGACCGTGTCCAGGTAGCCGCGCCCGCTGTCCCAGCAGATGAAGTTCGCCAGGTACAAGTCGAGGAAGCCGTCGCTGTCTAGATCGACCCAGGCCGCCGCCGGGGTCGGCGCGCGATCGCCATCCTGGCAGGTCTGGTAGCCCTGGATGTCGGTGATGCCCGCGGCGCCGGTCACGTCGGCGAAGCCACCCAGGCAGTCGCCGCGCAGCAGATGGTCTGAGCGCGTGAACGACTCGTCGAAGACGAAGATGTCGAGGCACCCGTCGTTGTCATAGTCGCCGAACACGCCCGAGCCCGCGACGTCGAGGTCAGACAGCCCCGACTCGGCCGTCGCGTCGACGAAGGCGCCGCCGTCATTGCGCCAGAGTCGTGGCCCGTTCGTGAGCAGATCCTCGTCGCCGTCGTTGTCGACATCGGCCCAGGCGGAGCGGTTGGAGAGCGCGATGTCGGGCAGCGCCGTAAAGAGCGCCTCAGCGGGCTCGACGGCGTCGGTGTACTGCACGTACAGCCGCACCATGTAGTCGAACTGGAACGTCAGGCTCAGCCCGTTATACGAGTAGTTCTGCTGACCTCCAGCTTCGAACTCAATCAACTCTGGGAAGTTCCACGCGGAGTGACACGCGCCGAACGCCGTGCAGCAATCATTGCCGCAATCGGGGGTCGGTGGGGTGGCATCGAAGGCCCAAGCGGCGCCGCCGGCTGCCCGCCGATGCGCCACATGCACGAGCCCCGGATCGGTGATCTCTACCGGCTCCGGCAGGATGAACTCGGTCCACTCGCCATCGACCACGTCGCCGCGACAGACGCTCGCGGTCGCCAACGGATCCGGCGCCCAGAAGTCGAAGCCGTTGTAGCCAAAGTCGGGATGCAGGCCCACGAAGAGCGCGGCGTTGGCGTCGGCGGGCAAGGCGCCATATTGCACGGCATACCCGAGGACGCGCGCGGGCCGATCCAGCGCGAAGACCACCGACTCGTGCAGCGGCGATTCGGCGACGGTCTCGCCCACAACGCTCCAGGTCTGGGTGCTGACGTCGCCCACCGGCTCACCGTCGTGAAACGCGAGCACGACGACGTCTGCGGGCAAGGTGCCCTGCGGCGTCGCGCATGCCGGTTCGGCTTCGCCCACGTCGGGCGGATCGAGGGCGGCGTCGGCGGACGCGTCGAGCAGGGTTGCGTCCAGGATCGCTGCGTCGCCGTGCATGTCGGGCGTCGCGCCGTCGGCCAAGACGATCAGGGGCGGCCCCGGACCATCAGATGCGCCATCGTCACACGCGACGATCGACAGCATGCCCAGCGACACCCCCAGACCGAGCCCTAGAATCTGGCGTATTCGCATCGCATCCCCCTCCAAGCCTGAGAAATCATCGTCTATTCGTGCGGGCGTGGGTAGGATGCCGCGCCGCTGCGGATAGCAGACCGCCCGCTGGGGTCGAACAGCGCACCCGTCACTCGATCATGGTTGGTTCATGGCCTCGCGCGCATTCAAAGCCGGCCTACTCGCCTCGGGGCAGATGCTCACCGTCATGGCGGGCATGATCATCGGCATGGTGCTCTCGCGGGTGCTGTCGCAGGTCGACTACGCGACATATCGGCAGACGCTGCTGGCCTACAACTTCGCCGCCCCGCTGCTCATGCTCGGGCTGCCCAAAGTGCTCTTCGTCTTCATCCCCCGTGCCCCCGAATCGGCGCGCCGGCAGTTGGTCACCAACCTGCTCTTGCTGGCCGCGCTGGGCGCCATATTTGGCCTTGCATTACTCGCAGGTGGCGCAGACTTACTCGCCGAACGCTTTAAGAACCCGCAGCTGCGCGTGACCCTGCCGCTGCTGGCGCCGTACGCCATCTTCATGTTCCCCACGACGGCCCTGGCGGCCTGCCTGATGGCC